>NZ_JBFANF010000024.1:0-339 GCF_040674675.1 Dactylosporangium sp. NPDC049742
AACGCCCCCCACTCTTTTCACCCACCCACTCACCCCCCCCACACGCGCGCGCCCCGGACCCCCCCTCCTCCCCGCCCCGGCGCCGCGCCGGCTCTGTCCACGCACCCGCTCCGACCACACACTCGCCCGGCGCGCACACACGGCCCCGGCCCAGCCGGGCACCGCACACAGCCGGGCACCGTGCCCAACCCGGCATTGAGCCCGGTCTGGCGCGGCACCCAGCCTGGCGCGGCACCCGGTTCACCAGCTCCGACCACGCACCCACTCCGACCACACACTCGCCCGGCACTCACACATAGCCCCGACTCAGTCGCAGCCAGCCGACACCGCACACAGCCC
>NZ_JBFANF010000024.1:437-161130 GCF_040674675.1 Dactylosporangium sp. NPDC049742
CCGCCACCATGCACAACCCGGGATCGCGCCCGAGCCTGGCACGGCGTCCGGCCCGACGCGGCACCCAGCCCGGCGCGGCACCCGGTTCACCAACTCCGACCACGCACCCACTCCGACCACACACTCGCCCGGCACTCACACATAGCCCCGACTCAGTCGCAGCCAGCCGACACCGCACACAGCCCGCCACCATGCACAACCCGGGATCGCGCCCGAGCCTGGCACGGCGTCCGGCCCGACGCGGCACCCAGCCCGGCGCGGCACCCGGTTCACCAACTCTGACCACGCACCCACTCCGACCACACACTCGCCCGGCGCGCACACACAGCCCCGGCGCAGTCGCACCCGGCCGACACCGCGCACAGCCCGCCACCGCGCACAGCCCGCCACCGCGCACAGCCCGGCATCGCGCCCGAGCCTGGCACGGCACCCGGTTCACCGGCTCCGACCACGCACTCGCCCGGCGCTCACACACAGCCCCGGCGCAGTCGCACCTGGCCGGCACCGCACAGCCAGGCACCGTGCACAACCCGGCATTGCGCCCGGTCTGGCGTGGCGACCGGTTCAGTCGCGCCGATCTGGATCGCGCTCGGCCAGGCGCGCCCGGAGCAGCGGCGTGGTGGGCTGTGGCCAGCTGGCCCTGGCGACGGCGAAACGGACCGGGGTCGCGTCCGCTGGCGTGGTGTAGGAACGGCCAGCGCTGATCCAGATGGTTGAATGTTAGGCCGCTGCCAGTTCGGCGGCGGTGGGTTCAGCGTTGGTTCCCTCGGTCGTGATCAGGGTGAGTCTGGCTTTGGCGAGGATTTCCAGGCCCATGTAACGGCGGCCTTCAGTCCATTCGTCGGTCTGCTCGGCGAGGACGGCGCCGACGAGCCGGATGATCGCGGCCCGGTTGGGAAAGATGCCGACGACGTCGGTTCGGCGGCGGATCTCCTTGTTGAGCCGCTCTTGGGGGTTGTTGCTCCAGATCTGGCGCCAGACCTCCCGCGGGAACGCGGTGAACGCCAGGAGCTCCTCACGGGCGTCGTGCAGGTGGTCGGCCGCGGTGGTGGGGAACCGTTCGCCGATCGCGGTGACGGCGCGGTCGTACTGGGCTCGGACGGTGTCGGCGTCGGGTTGGTCGAAGATGGTGCGGACCAGGGTCGCGACCCATGGCTGCGCCGATTTCGGGACCTTGGTGAGCAGGTTGCGCAGGTAGTGGGTGCGGCAGCGTTGCCAGGTGGCGCCGGGCAGGGCGGCGCCGATGGCGTTGACCAGGCCGCGGTGGGCGTCAGACACGACGAGGCGTACTCCGGGCAGGCCGCGGGCGGTCAGGGACCGCAGGAACGCCAGCCAGCCGGCGCCGTCCTCGTCCGAGGTGACGTCCAGGCCGAGGACTTCGCGGCCGCCGTCGGCGTTGACCCCGACCGCGATCAGGGCGTGGACGTTCACGATCCGGCCGTGTTCACGGACCTTGATCACGAGGGCGTCCATCCACACGAACGTGTAATGCGCCGCGTCCAGGGGCCGGTTGCGGAACGCCTCGACCTGCGCGTCCAGATGCGCCGCCATCTCGCTGACCTGCGACTTCGACAGCGTGGCGACGCCCAGCTGCTCGACGAGCTTCTCCACCCGCCGCGTGGACACCCCGAGCAGGTAGGCGGTCGCAACCACACTGACCAGGGCCTGTTCGGCGCGGCGACGGTGCTGCAGCAGCCAGTCCGGAAAGTAGGAGCCCTGCCGCAGCTTCGGAATGGCGAGCTCGACGGTGCCGGCGCGGGTGTCCCAGTCCCGCTGCCGGTACCCGTTGCGGGAGTTGACCCGTTCGTCGCTGCGTTCACCGTAGCCCGCGCCGCACACCGCGTCGGCCTCGGCGGACATGAGCGCATCGGCGAACGTTTTCACCATCGCACGCAACAGATCGGGTGACGCGGACTCGAGTTGCTCACGCAGGAACGCGGCACCGTCCACACTCACAGGTACGGCCATCGCTTGATCTCTCCTTCGTTACTTCGCCGTTCGAAGGATCAAGCGGTGGCCGTTCCCATTCACCACATCACGCCCAAAGTGGGCGAGTCGTACACCACTCTCGTGGACGCAACCCGGACCGGCCGCGATGCCCCGAGATGGATGTGCCACGCCCCGCGGGCGGGTGCCGCGGGTTCCACGGTGCAGCGAGGCCGCCACCGCTACCGCCAGTTCGGGCAGTGCAGGCGACCCCTCCGCATCAGCCGGACCGAGTCACCCCCACATGCGCACGTAACTCCCCTCGGCCCGTCTGATCCGAGGACCTTCCACGCCGGTGCTGTCACCGCAGCGCCGTGATCCATGGACGGGGTTGGTCGTTTGCGCGGCCGGATTCGTCCATGGGTCACGGCGGCTCGTCCGGTGCTCACGCCGGGCGCCGGTCGGGGTGGGGCAGAGAATGGGGGGCATGGAGGGGACGGTGCGGTGGGTGCGGTCGTTGGCGGCGGCGGAGAGTGTGGCGCTGGTGGTCGGAGGGCGCTGTGGGTTGCGGGTGACGGGGTGCGAGCTGGTCAGGTCGCTGGTCAACGACGTGTACCGGGTGGACGTCGAGGGTGGCCTGGTCTATGCGTGCAAGGTGTACGCCGCCGGGAAGGCGCATGTCGCGTGGGAGCAGGATCTCGCGGTGCACCTTGCGGCGGCGGGGGTCACCGAGGCGGTGCCCGTTCCGATGGAGGACGGGGCGCTCGTCGGGGAGATCGAGGCGCCTGAGGGGGTGCGGCAGTTCACCGTCACGGCGTGGATGCGGGGTGGCAAGCCGCGGCCGCCGTGGTCCGGGGAGTTGTTCTTCCGGTACGGCGCGGCGCTCGCCCGGTTCCACGAGGCGGCGGACGGGTTCGACAGCGCGCATCCGGCCAGGACGTACGATCCGGTCCGCACGCTGGACGACGCGTTGGCGTACATCGGCGACCCCATGGTGCACGAGATCGCGGAGCGGGTCAGGCCGCTGCTGGACGGCATCGGCGACGTCGGGGTGCGGCACGGGGACGCGAGCCTGGACAACGTGCACCTGACCGATGACGGCAGGATGCTGTGGCACGACTTCGACCTTGCCGCCGTGGGGCCGCGGGCGGCGGACCTGACCGGGGTGTTTGCGAGCGGGCACTGGCCGGCGTTCGAGGCCGGGTACGCCTCGCGACGGCGGACGACCGGCGACGTGCGGGCGCTGCGGGTGGTGGAGCTGGTGCGCAACATCGCGTGGCACCTGCGGGACAAGGTGGCGTTGCGGGGCACGGAGTCGACGGCCGAGGGCTGGGTCGACCGCGAGCTGCAGAGCCTGAGGGATCTGCTGTAGGCGGCGGCAGCCCCGCCGCCGCCTACAGCGTCACCCCGCTACCCGACGGCGCAGGTCGTGCCGTTGAGGGTGAACGCGGCCGGTTTGGCGTTGGTGGTGTTGTTCCAGGAGGCGATGAAGCCGAAGTCGACGCTGCCGCCGTTGGCGGCGATCGTCTTCGTGTAGTCGGCGGGAGTGATGGTGACGTTCGCGCCGCTCTGGGTGTAGACGCCGCCCCAGATCTGGTTGATGACCTGGCCGTTGGCGTACGTCCACGTGAGGGTCCAGCCGTTCACCGGGGTGGCGGAGCGGTTGGTGATCTTCACGGCGCCCTGGAAGGCGCCGCCCCACTGGCCGGCGATGGAGTACGCCACGGTGCAGGCGGCCGATGAGGAGGACGAGGGCGAGGACGAGGCGGAGCGGGACGGCGACACCGAGACCGACGGCGACACCGACCGCGAGGGCGATGCGGAAGAGGCCGACGGCGACGCGGAGAACGACGTCGGCGGGGCGCCGGTGCGGTCGCCGTAGATGATGCCGCGGCCGTTCGTGCCGAGGTACACCCGGCCGTAGATGCGCGGGTCGCCGGTGATGGTGTCGCCGATGTTGCCGTACTGGTGCTGGTCGTCGTTGATCCGCAGCCAGGAGGCGGCGGTGTCGTCGGAGCGGTAGACGCCCTTCTTGCCGTCGACCTGCGCCACGGCGAACACGGCCACGTTCGGGCGGCCCGGTGCGCCCTTGCCGAACCCGACGGCGTTCGCCGCCTGTACCGACGCGACCTTGGCGAACGAGACGCCACCGTCGGTCGACCGGAAGAGCCCGGAGGTGCCGCCGGCCAGCCAGATCTCGCCGGCCACGCCCGGGACCGCCTTGAACGACGCCGTCGCGGGCAGGCCACTGGCGGCCGCCGTGAACGTGGCGCCACCGTTGGTGCTGCGGTAGAACGTACCGCCGCTGAAACCGTAGAAGGTGCCCGGAAGCACCCGGTCGGACTCGACAACGGCATTCTGCGGCAGTCCATTGATAGAAGTCCACGTGTTGCCGAAGCCCACCGAGTAGACGGGGGCGGAGTTCTTCGGCGCCCAGACGAACCTGGACCCGTCGGCGGCGGCGGCGATGGTGCCGCCCTCGTTGATGCCGCCGGGCTCGCTGCCCTGGAACCAGTTCGCGCCGCCGTCGGTGGAGAACGCGGCGTGGCTGTCGTTGGGGCGGTCGCTGTCGGCGAAGTTGCCGGCACGGACCATGACGCTCGGGTTGAGCTCGGCGTAGTCGAGGCTGGTGGTGCTGGTGAAGTACGGCGACTGGAACATCATCGCGGGCACGGCGTCGAGGTTCGTGTGCCGGAAGCCGCCGATGTCGCCGAGGCCGGAGATGAGCGGCGCGCCGGTCGGCGGGCTGATGAGGTCCAGCACCGCGGTCTCCTCCAGGCCCGCGGCCATCGGCTTGATCGTGATCTGGCCGCCGGTGTCCCAGGTGGTGAGGTCGGTGCTGCCGTACACGGTGGCGCCGGTGCCGTACATGAACCGGTTGGAGTTGAAGGGGTCGATCTCCATCGACTCGGTCATCCAGCCGAGCTTCGGCGTCACCTCAGGGGGCTGCGGGTTGGCCCCGAGGGAGAGCCACGGCGAGCGGCTGACGTCCATCTTGTACCGGAAGCTCCGGTTGGGGTAGCTGGTGAAGTCCCAGATCCGGGTCCACGTCGCGCCGCCGTCGGTGCTGCGGAAGAAGATGACGTCCGGCCACCACGAGATCTGCGTGGCGACCATGATGGTGCCGGGGTGCTGCCGGTCGATGGTGAGGCCGCTGTACCCGAAGTAGTCGTCGCTGCTGCTGCTCGGCACGGGGCTGATCTGCGTCCAGGCGCCGGTCGCGGTGTTGTACTTCCAGACGTCACCCTTGCCGCCGTCGTACGGGCCGCCGGTGTCGCTGGTCGCGATGTACAGGTAACCGCCGGCGGTGTCCAGGACGCCCTTGTGCGACAGGTACCCGGTCGGCTGCCCGGCGAGGCGCTCCCAGGTGGTGCCGCCGTTGGTGGTGCGGTAGACGGTGTTCTGCTTGTCCGCCACGCCGACGTAGATGGTCTGGGTGGTGTTTCCGGCGGTACCGGAGCGCTTGTCGAACGTCACCCAGGTGATGCCCTGGTTGTCGGTCAGGTACCCGTTGGGGTCGTTCGGGTCCTGTGCGTAGTTGCCGGGGTTGGGGAACGCGGTCACCTTCGCCCAGGTGACGCCGGAGTCGGTGCTGCGCCACAGCCCGTTGCCGCTGGGGGCGCCGAGGTACAGGATCGAGTTCTTGTTCGGGTCGATCGCCAGCCGCTCCCCCATGCCGCGGCCGGGCATGTTGCCGCCGAGCTTGAACGGAAGGGCCGAGGTCTGCCAGGTGGCGCCCTTGTCGGAGGAGCGCAGGACCGCGCCGTTGTTCGGGTCCCAGCTATTGGTGTACATGCCGGCGGCCACGTACACCTTGTTCGGGTCGACCTCGTCGGTGGCGAGGCTGACGACGCCGTTGTAGCCCCAGTTGTCCTGGCCGACCCAGTCCAGCAGGGGAATCCAGCGGTTCGTGGCGGGGTCGAGGCGGTACGCCCCGCCGATGTCCGTCCGGGCGTACACCAGATTCTGCTGCTTCTGGTTGAAGATGATGCCCGGCACGAAGCCGCCGCCCTCGATCTGGACGTTCTTGAGCGCGTACGGGTCCGCGGCCGCGGCCTGCGCGGGGCTGGTGGCGGTCTGCACGGCGACGCCGACGGCGACGACCGTCACCGCCCCCGCCAGCCCGGCAATGAGCCCTCTCAGCTTGGTTCGCATGGGCCGCATGGTGTGAGCGCTCACTGTCCCGGGTCAACGAAGCCGGTGTCCCACTCCAGGTCAACCCCCTTCGGAGTGTGAAACTCTCACCACGCGGGTCGCTTGCGTATGGTTGAGCCCCGTGAGACGGGCCCGACCGCTGATCGCCCTCGCCGCCGCGCTCGTCGTCGGCGGGTGGCTGCTGTTCTCCCCCACCTCGCGGGACACGCCACCCTCGGTCACGCCGTCGGGCGCCGGGACGGTCACGGCGACGCTGGAGCCGGGGGTGATGCCCGCGAAGCTCGCCGACGGGGTGATCTACACGCCGCTGCTCTATCTGGAGACCGGCGCCTCCGTCGGGACCGCCCCGTCCGCCGACGGCAAGGCCGAGCGGTTCCTGCTTCGGGAGGCTGCCACGGTACGGGAGCTGCGCAGCGTGCCGAAGGACCAGTTCCCGCAGTGGCTGGGCCTCACCGCCGCCGACGGGGTCCTGTACTGGGCGGAGTCGGCGGCGACCGCCGCGGGGCCGTACGAGACGCGGCTGTGGCGCGCGTCCCTGGCCGGAGGGGCACCGGTCGCGCTGACCGCCGACACGGGCGGGATTGTGTTCTTCGACTCACAGTACGACCTGGTCGTCGCCGAGGAGCGGGTGCACTGGGTCGCAGCCACGCCCGACGACGCGCCGAAGACGGAGGTGCGGTCGGTCGCCCTCACGGGTGGCGCCGTCAGCACGGAGGTCATCGACGGCCGGTACAGGTGGAGCTCCTGGCCCTGGCTCGTCAGCGTCGACCCGGGCGCGGCGACGCTGCTCAACCGGGCCGACGGGCAGCGGCGATCCGTGCCGGCGACCGCGGCGGAGACGATGCTGTGCACGCCGGAGTGGTGCCGCGCGATCCAGGAGACGGCGAGCGGGCGCAACCTCGTCGACGTCATGCGCTCCGACGGCGGCGGGCGGCGCCGGGTCGCGGGTGACCTGAACGCCATCGGCGTCGACGTCGGCCTGCTGGACCGCTTCGAGCTGCTGACCGGGGTCGAGGGCGAATCGTTGCGGCTGCTCGCGTACGACCTGACGACGGGCCGGACGACCGTGCTCGCGCGGGACGTCGGCGTGGTGACGACCAAGGCCGGCCTGGTCTGGTGGTCCACCGGGAGCCCGGATCCGACCGCCTGGCACGTGCTGGACCTGCGGCGGCTGGCGTAGCCACAACCCCTGTAATAGGCCGGAATCGAACGTGTGCTCGACTAGTAATCAAGCCGCGTAGGCTGGTCACCGGCCTTTTCACGGACGGTGACCTCGATCAGGAGGGGTTTTGTGACGAATCCAACGGCCACGGCATCGACCAAGATCGACGCCGCGGTGCTGAAGATCGCGGGGGTCGTGGTCCTCGGTGCGATCATGTCGATTCTCGACATCACTGTCGTCAGCGTGGCGCTGCCGACCTTCCAGACCGAATTCAACGCGTCGTACGCGACCGTCGCGTGGACGATGACCGGTTACACCCTCGCGCTGGCAACCGTCATCCCCCTCACCGGCTGGGCGGCGGACCGGTTCGGCACGAAGCGGCTGTACATGGTCGCCCTCGCCCTCTTCACGATCGGCTCCGGCCTGTGCGCCACCGCCGACTCCATCGGCCAGCTCATCGGCTGGCGGGTCGTGCAGGGCCTCGGCGGCGGCATGCTCATGCCGCTGGGCATGACGATGCTGACCCGGGCCGCCGGCCCGGAGCGGATCGGCCGGCTCATGGCCATCCTCGGCATCCCGATGCTGCTCGGCCCGATCACCGGCCCGATCCTCGGCGGCTGGCTCATCGACGACTACAGCTGGCACTGGATCTTCCTCATCAACCTGCCGATCGGCGTCGTCGCGCTGGTCTACGCGGCGCTCGCGCTGCCGAAGGACGAAGCGCACCCGTCGGAGTCCTTCGACTTCCTCGGCATGTTGATGCTGTCCCCGGGCCTCGCGCTGTTCCTGTTCGGCGTGTCGTCGTGGCCGGAGGCCGGCACGTTCTCCGCGACGAAGGTGTGGCTGCCGATGCTCATCGGCGGGCTGCTCGTCATCGGCTTCGTCTTCTACTCCTTCAAACCGGCGCACCCGCTGCTGGACCTGCGGCTGTTCCGCAACCGCAAGCTGACGATCGCGACGATCACCCTGTTCGTGTTCATCATCGCGTTCATGGGCGCCGGCCTGCTGTTCCCGAGCTACTTCCTGCAGGTCGGCGGCGAGTCCACGCTGCACGCCGGTCTGCTGATGGCGCCGCAGGGCATCGGCGCGATGCTCACCATGCCGATCGCCGGCATGCTCGCCGACAAGGTCCCGGTCGGCCGGACGGTGCCGTTCGCGATGGCGCTCATCGCCGCCGGCTTCTTCACGTTCACGCAGGTCACCGCCGACACGTCGTACTGGCTGCTGTGCGGCTCGCTGTTCGTCATGGGCCTCGGCATGGGCGGCACGATGATGCCGATCATGACGTCGGCGCTCAAGACGCTCGGCCACGCCGAGGTCGCCCGCGGCTCCACGCTGGTCAACATCCTCCAGCAGATCGGCGGCTCCATCGGCGGCGCCGTCATGTCGGTGATCCTGACCAGGCAGCTCAACGAGTCGGACCTGGTGCCGGGCTCCAACCCGCCGGTCACCGAGGCCCAGCTGGCCATCGCGGCGCAGCACTCCGACCAGATCAAGGCGCAGGTGCCGCCGCCGCTGTTCGAGAAGGGCCTGGACTTCGTCGCGGAGTCGTTCGCCACGACGTTCTGGGTCGGCTTCGCGCTGGTCCTGCTGACGTTCATCCCGATCGCCTTCCTGCCGCGCAAGAAGGACCAGAAGACGGCCGGCGACGACGCGGCGGCCGGCGCCGCGACGCCGGTGATCGTGCACTGACGTCCTGATTTGGGAAAGGCCGCCCCGTTGCCGGGGCGGCCTTTTTCATGTCGTCTTCAGGGAGCCGGCCGCGAAGAACTCGGCGAACGGCCGCACGAACGCCGGCCGGGCGACGTTGGCCGAGTTGTGCGACGCGCCGGGGATGAGCATCGCCCTCCCTCTCGGCGCGGCGTCGGCGACGGCCTGGCAGTTCTCCATGAAGTACCGGGGGCTGCGGGCACCCGCCGCGAGCAGAAGCTCCGCGCTGACGCCCGCGTAGTCCTCCGCCTTGCCGCTGTGGTCATGGATGCGGCGGATCTCCGGCGGCATCGTCGGCATGAGCTCGACGAACCGCTTGCCGATGCTCGTGCGCAGGAACAGGCTGGTCATGGCCTTGGCGACCGGGAACGGCACCTTGGCGCCGAAGTCGTCCGGGTAGGTGGCCCTGGCCATCACCGTCATCGCCCGCGCGTGCTCGCCCTGCCGCACGAGCCGCTCGAACTCGTCGAGGAACTCCGTCGACGGTCGGCCGTCGAAGTGCAGGCCGGGGTCGTACACCGCGATCCGCTCCAACGGGAGGGTGAGTCCCGCCCGGAGCGCGGTGAACCCGCCGCCACTGTGCCCGAAGACGCTGCGCGCACCGGTGTGCTCGAGGACCGCGCCGAGGTCGGCGAGGTCCGTCTCCACCGTCTCGGTGCCCGTCAGCGGCGCCGAGTCGGCCCGGCCGCGCCGGTTGTACAGGTGCACGGTGAACTTGTCCGCGAGCGCGGCGGCCAACCGGTGGTAGTCCCGGACGGTGACACCCCCGCCGTGCAGGATCACGATCCCCGGCCCGGTGCCGGTCGAATACACGGTGACCTTCGCACCGTCCCCTGAGGTGACCTTCGCTTCTCTCATGTTCAATTATGCGAACGGTGTTTGCAGTTTTTCAACCCTATGCAGAACTGGGAGTAGCTATGTAG
Organism: Dactylosporangium sp. NPDC049742; assembly: GCF_040674675.1. Lineage (NCBI taxonomy): Bacteria > Bacillati > Actinomycetota > Actinomycetes > Micromonosporales > Micromonosporaceae > Dactylosporangium > Dactylosporangium sp. NPDC049742. The sequence continues at coordinate 10,314 of NZ_JBFANF010000024.1, forward strand.
AGTACGGGCATGGCCGGTTTGCGTATGACGACGCCGCGGCTGCTCGTGCTGCGGGTGCTGCTCGACGACCCGGCGCGCGAGCGCTACGGGCTCGACCTGGCCACGGAGGCGGGGCTCGAGCCGGGCACGATCTATCCGATCCTGGTCGCCTTCGAGGGCGCGGGCTGGCTGTCCAGCCGCGAGGAGGAGATCGACGTGCACGCCGCCGGCCGCCCCCGCCGGCGCTATTACCTGCTGACCGCGGCAGGCGTGACCGCCGCCCGGGCGGCCCTCGCCAAGCGGTCCGCCCCGCGCGTCGGGCGCCTGGCGTGGTGACCGGCGCGGCCCCGGCCGCTCTCACCACCGGCGTGCGGCTCGCCGTCGCGACGCTCGCGCTGCTGCTGCCCGCCGCGTTCCGCGACCGCCAGCGCGCCGAGTGGACCGCGGACCTCCTGACCCTGCCGACCGGCCGCTGGCGCTACCTGTTCGGCGCGGCCCGCACGCTCCCGGCGCTGCGCGCCGCCGCACACCGCGCCGGCCTCTCCCGCGGCCCGGTCGCCGCCGCCGCTTCCTTCCCGTCGGACGCGCTGGCCCGCACGCTGCTCGCCGGCCTCGGCTGGCCCGTGCTGTCCTGGCTGCTGATGGTGCCGCTGCGCTACTTCCTGTTCGACATCCCCGGCCGCATCGCCACCGGCCCCGTCGACCCGAAGAGCCTCTGGCCCTCCGGCGCGCTGTTCGTCGTCCTGCTCCCGCTGATCCTGGCGCTGACCTTCGGCGCCTATGTCGCCCTTGCCGGCGGCTGGCTCCTCGCCGCCTCGATCGGCCTGGCCGGCGCCGCCGTGGGCGTCGGCCTGCGGCGCCTCTGGCTCGCCGTCGCCGGCCTGTCCCTCGCCGCGGCCGCCCTGCTCGCCGTGACGGCTGCCGGCCTGCCCATCTTCGACGCCGACCCGGGCTATGGCGCCGCCCTCCTCGGCACGACGGCCGTCGCCCTCGGCCTGTGGTCCCGCACCCTGACCCGGTGGCAGCGGGGCTGGCTGCTCACGATCGGCCTGGCCGCGGCCGCGGTGCTGGCCGCCCACCACACCCCCCTCGGCGCAGCCATGCACGCTTGGTACCTGGACTGACCTGCTTCGACGACCGACGCGCCGACCCTCCGGTCTCCCATGAGGAGCGCGGGGCCGCACCCTCCGGCCTGGCGCTCCAAGCCGCTCGTCGCCGGGCAGCAACCCATGCCTCTGCGTCTGGACCGGTCGCCGCCTTGGGTGGCCGCCGCATCTGGGCTGACCGACGCGCTGGGAGGCTGCCCCTGTCTGGGCTAGCTGCCGCGTTGGGTGATCGCCGCGTCTGGGTAGTGCTCTGACCACGAACGTTCACGGTGTTGGGTGACACGCCGCTCAGCCTCCGGGCCGGGTGGCGTGTCTGCGTTCAGGCTGGGCCGGTGGCAGAACCTGTGCGTGTGCGGCGGCTGTCTGACCAGGAAGGTCAGCAGCTGCTGCGAATAACCAGACGAGGGACCGGCTCAGCGATCCGGTTGCGGCGGGCGATGGTCGTGCTCGCCTCGGCCGGCGGCAACACTGTGCCGGTGATCGCCCGCCTCGTCCAAGCTGATGAGGACTCCGTCCGGCAGGTGATTCACCGGTTCAACGAGATGGGCATGGCCTGCCTCAACCCTCGGTGGGCGGGTGGCCGTCCCCGCCTGATCAGTGAAGACGACGAGGCGTTCATCGTCGCGACGGCCAACACGCGTCCCGACGCGCTCGACCAGCCGTTCACCCGGTGGAGTCCGCGCAAGCTCGCCGACTACCTCACCCACAACTCAGGGCCGCGCCGGGTCCAGGTCGGTCGGGAGCGCCTGCGGCAGCTGCTGCGCAAGCATGACCTCACCTTCCAGCGCACGAAGACGTGGAAGGAGTCCAACGACCCCGCCAAGACGGTCAAACTGGCCCGGATCGAGCAGGCCATGACCGAGTTCCCGGACCGGGTTTTCGCGTTCGACGAGTTCGGGCCGTTGACCATCCGCCCGCACGGCGGCGCGACCTGGGCGCCGGCCGGGCACCCCGACCGACTCCCCGCGAACTACCACAAGCTGCACGGGGTCCGGCAGTTCCACGGCTGCTACAGCGTCGGCGACGACACCCTCTGGGGCGTCGTCCACCAGCGCAAGTCCGCGGCGAACACCCTCGCCGCGCTCAAGTCGATCCGTCGAGCCCGGCCGGACAAGGCACCGATCTACGTGATTCTGGACAACCTGTCCGCGCACCGCGGCGTGAAGATCCGGCAGTGGGCGGCCCAGAACCGGGTCGAGCTGTGCTTCACACCGACGTACTCATCCTGGGCCAACCCGACCGAGGCGCACTTCGGGCCGCTACGGACGTTCACCGTCGCCGGGTCGAACCGGGCCAACCACCCGTCCTCGACCAAGGCGATCCACGCTTACCTGAGGTGGCGCAACGCCAACTCCCGCCACCCCGACGTCCTCGCCGCACAACGCCGCGAACGCGCTCGCATTCGCTCCGAACGGCAACACCGATGGGGCCAGCCAGCCAGTCGACCAGCCAGTCGCGCTGCCTGACCTGCGTCACCAACGAACGCGCCAGCCCAACTGCTCCATCACAGCTCGTCCACCGGCCGGCCCACCTCGCCAAGACCGTCCAACAACCGCTCCCGCGCGGCGTCCAGGCGGGCCGAATAGTCGGGCACAAAGACCTCCATCAATGAGGTATCCAGCGTCCCGGCGATCCGGTACAGCGGCGACCACACCGCGCGGTCCTGGTTCACCAGGCTGTCGAACTCCGCGGTACCCATCATGCGGTCGAGCCAGTCGGACAACACCAACGCCTGGTCCCGCGTCAGCTTGATCGTGAAGTCGTCCTCAGCCATCTCGCCGAGGCTACCTTCCGATCAACACTGTGAACGTTCGTGGTCAGGGCAGTAGCCGCGGCTCGGATCGCCGCCGCGCGTGGATGCCCCTGTCCAATCTGCGCGCCAACACTCCGGCCCACACCCGCGACTGGCTCCAGACAGTCCCCGAGTGATCCCGAATGAATCTGGTAGCTCTGACTACCAGAACCACACGGGATCATGGAGCAGCGACTGGCCCCGACTCCGACCCTCGGCCCGCCTGGCCACCACTCTCAAGACCAGCGCTCCACTGGTTGGCGGCAACCACGGCCAGGCGGCCACATACCCGTCGGCGTCCAGGGGCCAGCACGCGGAGATCAGCTCCCACCGGATCGCTCCCTGACCCAGCAGCCAGACGGCGCCGGCAGCACGCGACCCCCCAACACCGACGGTCGGCCAATTAGGTCCGAAGCCGTTCCAGACTGCGGGCACCCAGTTCGCGGTCGGATCCCGTGCCCACTCACCATCACAGACATCGGTCAATGCCCTGAAACATCCCATTCGGAGGCGGATGACGCGCAGTCACCGGGATGCTGGCAGTCCTGCCTCTGCGGGCGGCGGAGCGGCGGAAGGCAGCGGTGTGGGGGAAGGTGGGGTCGGGTCCGGAGGTGAGGAGGGCTTGGTCCGGCGGTACAGGAGCAGCGCCGTCAAACCGCCCGCCACGAGGCCCCAGAAGGCGGGGCCGATGTTCAGGATCGTCGTGCCCGATGCTGTCACGACGAAGGTGACCACCGCAGCCTCGCGGCCCGAGGGGTCGGTGACCGCGCTGGCCAGGGAGGCGCCGAGGGCGGACAGTAGGGCCAGGCCGGCGACGGCGATGACCAGGACCGGCGGCGAGAGCAGTACGAGCGCCATCGCCAGACCCGCGCCGAGGCCGAGGGTGAGCTGGCCCGCGCCGAGGGCGGCCGTGGCGACCCAGCGCCGGCGGGGGTCGGGGTGGGTGTCGGGGCCGGCGGTGAGGGCCGCGGTGATCGCCGCCAGGTTGAGGGCGTGGCCGCCGAACGGGGCGGCGAAGGCGCTCGCCACGCCGGTGGTGACGAGGACGCCGCGGAGGGGTGGGGTGTAGCCGTACGTGGCCATGACGGCCATGCCGGGGACGTTCTGGGCGGCCATGGTCACCAGGAACAGCGGGACGGCGATGCTGATCAGGGCCGGCAGGTTGAACGTCGGCACCGTGAGCACCGCGGCGGGGGCGATCGAGACGCCGGTGAGGTGGACGCCGCGGACGGCGATCGCGACGACGGCGGCCAGCAGCGCGCCCGGGACGGCCCACTGGCGGGCGAAGCGGGTCAGCACCGCCCAGGTGAGCACCACCGGGATGGCGAGTGCGGGCACGTCGACGACGGCGCGGACGGGGGCGGTGCAGAGGCTGAGGATGACGCCGGCGAGCATGGCGCCGGCGATCGGGCGCGGGATCGCGGCGATCGCGCGGCCGAGCCACGGCGACAGGCCCGCGACGACGATGAGCGCGGCACAGACGAGGAACGCGCCGACGGCCGCGGGCCAGCCGCCCTGCACGTGGCCGGTGGCGACGAGCAGCGCGGCGCCGGGGGTGGACCAGGCGATGCTGATCGGCATGCGGTACCGGAGCGCGAGGAAGACGGCGGTCGCGGCGATGCCGGCGCACAGGGCGAGCAGCCCGGACGCGGCCTGCGCGGGGGTGGCGCCGACGGCGCGCAGGCCGGCGAGCACGACGGTGAACGAGCTCGCGTACCCGACCACGGCGCTCACCAGCCCCGCCAGGATCGGCTGTGCCGAATCGAACCGCCGCATGACCACCCTCCGTTTCGCGTTCCGTATACGGAACGACTTGAAGAGAATGGCACCATAGCTGCGTGGAGACAAGTCTCGGTGACCGGCTGCGGGAGCTGCGGGCCGCGCGGGGGATGTCGCTGTCGGAGCTGGCGCGGGCCGCCGGCATCGGCAAGGCCACGCTGTCCGGGCTGGAGCACGGGACCAGGAACCCCACGCTGGAGACGCTCTACGCGGTGGCGGGTGCGCTGGGCGTACCGCTGACGGCGCTGGTGCGGGAGCAGCACGGCGAACCCGTCCGGGGGTCCGCGGTCACCGCGACGCTGCTGGAGGTGTTCGACGAGCCGGGGGTGACGTTCGAGCTGCTGCGCATGCGGGTGCGCCCCGGCGTCGTGCAGCAGTCACCACCCCACGCGCCGGGCGTGACCGAGCACGTCACGGTTTCGGAGGGTGTACTGCGGGCGGGCCCCACCAGCGCACCACTGATCGCGGGGCCGGGCGAGCACATCGCGTGGCCGGCGGACGTGCCGCACGTGTACGGCACCGTCGGCCCGGACGAGGTGGTCGCCACGCTCCTGATCAGGTCTCCCCGCGGGCAGACCTAGTCGACCGTGGTCTCCTCGGAGTCCTGGTCCTTGTCGTGGCCGTGCCCGGTGAGCCCATCCACGATCGCGTCGATGGGCTGCCCGATGTAGTCGAAGTCGGGCACCGCGATCCGCTCCGCTTCGTCACGGATGATGTCGATGTCCACGGTCTCGTCGACGCGCGGGACGTCATGCCTGCTGGTCATACTGAACCAGTTTCCGGCCGGGGCCGCCGCCAAACCCGGACTGTGGCATCGTTGCCACGATGGAGGTCCGCACAGCGCGCACCGAGGACGTCGACGCCCTCGTCACGATCCATCAGGTGGCCCGCCGCACGTACTACGGCGACCTGGAGATCCCTGACGACACGAGGGAGTTGCGGGACGCGTACACCATCAGCATCCAGGCAACGGATCGCCTCGTGCTGTGCGTGGACGGCGCCGACGGCCGGCCCGCCGGGTTCCTGTCGCTGGGACCGCCGGCGCGGCTCGTCGGCCTGTACGTCGACCCCGCGCACTGGCTCCGCGGCGCCGGCAGCGCCCTGCACGACGCCGGCATCGCCGCCTGGCGCGAGGCCGGGATCACCGAGGGTCAGCTGGAGGTCTGGGACGGCAACGCCCGCGCCAAGGCCTTCTACCTGCGGCGCGGCTGGCAGCCGTCCGGCGACCGCCGCGACGGCCCGCTGGGGCGCGACTTCGTGGTCCTAGGACTGAAGGTGGTGTAGGGCTCCGTCTTTGGACCGTTCTGCGGGGGCGGCGGCTCTCATACGATGCCAAGGGTGAGACCGATGGTCGCCGCCATGCGCGTGGTCTGGGACGAGCCGCGCGCCCCAGACGCGCCCCGGCGGGTGTGGCGCGACTGGGCGCTCGTCGGCGTCCTCGGCCCGGTCGCCGTGCTGGAGGGGCTGCTCCGCCCCGACCTGCCGATGCGCGCGCTCTCCGTCCTGGTCGTCCTGGCCGGCGTCGTGGCGGTGGTGCCCTGGCGCCGGCGTCAGCCGTTGGCGGCGGTCGCGGTGGCGTTCGGCGCGACCGGCCTGCTGCCGCTGCTGGCGGGCCGGGCCATGGACAATGGCGCCGCCGTTGCGGTGCTGCTTCTGGTGTACGCGCTGACGCGCTGGGGCTCCGGCCGCGAAATCGTGCTCGGCACGGCGGTCATCGCCGTGAAGGCCGGCGTGCTGGACCAGCTCGTGCAGGTCAAGCCGAGCGACACCGTCGCGGGGCTGGCCGTGCTGTCCAGCTGCCTCGCGCTGGGCCTGGCGCTGCGGTATCGTGCCGGCGCCCGCCGCCGCGAGATCGACCGCATCCGCCTCCTCGAACGCGAGCGCCTGGCCCGCGACCTGCACGACACCGTCGCCCACCACGTCTCGGCAATGGCCATCCGCGCCCAGGCCGGCATCGCCACCGCCGCGACGGACCCTGACGCCGCGCTCTCCGCCCTGCACCTCATCGAGGCCGAGGCGTCGCAGGCCCTGACGGAGATGCGCGCCATGGTCCGCCTCCTGCGCCACGCCGCCCCGGCCGACCCACCGGACCTGTCCCCGACCCCGTCCATCGCCGACCTGACCCACCTCGCCGACCCGGCCGCCGTGCCCACCATCGCGCAGCCCGACAACGCGCGGCCCGCCGAGACCCCTGCCGACGAAGCCCGAGACGACGAGGCCCGAGACGACGGCACACGGACCAACAGCACCCAGCCCGCCGAGACCCCTGCCGCCGAGGCCCGAGCCGACGAAACCCCAACCGACGGCACGCGAGCAGACGGCACACGGCCCAGCGAGGCACAGACCGACAGCGCACGGAGCAACAACTCGCCGCCCGACGACGCACGCGCCAACGACCTTCCAGTCAGCGCCCCCCGAACCAGCAACCCGCACACCGGCGACCCCCGAATCAGCAACCCACAGACCGGTAACCCCCGAACCGACAGCACACAGACCGACAAGGCCCAGGCCGGCGAAACCCCAGCCGACGACACGCGAGCAGAAGACACACGGACCAGCGAGGCACAGACCGGCGGCCCACGGAGCAACCACTCGCCGCCCGACAACGCACGAGCCGACAACCTTCGAGCCAGCACCCCTCGAACCAGCAACCCACAGACCAGTAACCCCCGGACCGACAGCACACAGACCGACGAGACCCAGGCCGGCGAAACCCCAGCCGACGACACGCGAGCAGACGGCACACAGCCCAGCGAGGCACAGACCGGCGGCCCACGGAGCGACCACTCGCCGCCCGACGACGTACGAGCCGACAACCTTCGGATCAGCGACCCCCGAAGCAACAACCCACAGACCGGTAACCCCCGGACCGACAGCACGCGGGTTGAGGGCACGCAGAGCGGCGACCCGCAGTCGTACGACCCGCGGACCCACGGCACGCGGCAAGTCAGGACCCGGATCGGCGACGCACAGACCGGGAACGCGCAGACCGGCGACGCAGGGATCGACAACCCGCGGACCAGTGGCCTACGAAACGGCGAACCCCGGAGCGGCGGCCTACGAAACGGTGACCCTCGGACCGGCGACACTCGGACCGGCGGCACTCCGGCCTCTGACGCTCGGGCCGGCGACTCGCAGGCGGACGGGGCGCGGACCGGCAAGGCGCGGACCGGGCCTCGCGTGGACGTCGAACTCTCCGGCGACCTCGACGGCATCCCGGCGCCGATTGGTGCGGCCATCTACCGTCTTGCGCAGGAGTCGGTCACCAACGCCAGGCGGCACGCCCGGCATGCGACCAGGATCGAGGTGCGGGTCCACGCCGACGACACGTCGGTGCGGCTGCGGGTCACCGACGACGGCGACTCAGGGTCGGCCCGGCCAGCCACCACCCACGGGTACGGCCTCATCGGCATGACCGAACGCGCCACCCTCCTCGGCGGCACCTGCGAGGCCGGCCCGACCCACCGCGACGGCACCGGCCGCGGGTGGACCGTGACGGCCGTCCTGCCGCGCTCGGGGGCGACTGCCCCGTCCCGAACCCGTCGGCCCGAGCCCGCAGCATCACCCTCACCCGAAGCGCCGCAGCCGCTCGGGCCGGCATCGTCGCCAGGACCGGCCTCGCCGACCAAGGCATCGCGGGCCGAGCACTCGCCCACCGATCCCCCGCGCTCCGAGGGACCTCGCGCTGATCCCCCGCATTCCGAAACGCCGCGCACCGAGCCCCCGCGACCCGAAAGGCCGCGCACCGAACTCCCGCAGCCCGAGAGGCCGTGCGTCGATCCCCCGCGATTCGAGACGCCGGGCACTGAGCTGTCCGATTCCCGGTGGTCGGTGTCCGAAATTCCGGACACGTTGCCGTCGGGGGTCGAGTCGCCGTGCGCCGAGGGAACCAGGTCGCATCAGCCCGCCCGCAGCGCCACGAAGGCACTGGCATCGGACCCGAAGCCGGCGTCCGGCGCGGCGGCTGCGAAGGCGTCCTCGGGGGGCTCCCGTTCCGAGGCGTCGCGGTCTGAGGCGTCGCGGTCTGAGGCATCACGGTCTGAGGCATCACGGTCTGAGGGGGCGCGGTCCGAGGGGGCGCGTGCTGGCGTTGAGGGGCCGCGGTCTGGGGTGGTGGGGTGAGCGTCCGGGTGGTGGTGGCCGACGATCAGGAGATCGTGCGGACCGGGTTGAGCATGATTCTCAATGCGCAGCCGGGGATTGAGGTTGTCGGGGTCGCTGCGAACGGGCATCGGGCGGTTGAGCTGGCGCGGCAGGTGCGGCCTGACGTCTGCCTGTTCGACATTCGTATGCCGGGGGTCGACGGGATCGAGGCGACGCGGGCGTTGGCCGGGCCTGGGGTTGAGGATCCGCTCGCGGTGGTCGTCATCACCACGTTCGACCTTGATGAGTACGTGTACGCGGCGCTGCGGGCGGGGGCGCGGGGGTTCCTGCTCAAGGATGCCGGGCCGGCGCTGCTGGCGCAGGCCGTGCACGCCGCGGCGAATGGGGAGGCGCTCATCGCGCCGGTGGTCACCGCCAGGTTGCTGGGGGCGTTCGCGGGAGCGGGGCCGGCGCCCAGTCCGCCGCAGCCGGTCGAGGCGCTCACCGAGCGGGAGGAGCAGGTGCTCGCGAAGGTTGCCAGGGGGCGGAGCAACGCCGAGATCGCCGCGGAGCTGGGGATCACGCTCAGCACGGTGAAGACGCACGTGGCCAGTCTGATGGCGAAGCTCGGGGTCAGGAACCGGGTCGAGATCGCCATCTGGGCCTACGAGACGAGGCGGGTAGTACTTAAGCACGGTCCGCCGTAGGTCCAAGTGGCGATGAGTGGGGGCGGGGGTGGCGTTCACCATCGACGCATGACCAAAGCCACCTGGCTCGTCCCGACCGGGCTGATCGCGCTCAGCTTCGTGCCGATGGCCGCCGGCACCATCCGTCTCGTCGAACTGGGCGGCGGCGGGACGCGTACACCGGACAATGCCCGCTTCTTCGATCAGCCGCTGCCGGTCGTGCTGCACATCATCAGTGCCAGCGTGTTCCTGCTGCTCGGCGCGTTCCAGTTCTCCCCCGGTCTGCGCCGCAGGCGGGCCGGCTGGCATCGGGCGGCGGGGCGGCTGCTGATCCTGCTGGGCATCGTCGCGGCGCTCACCGGTCTGTGGATGTCGGTGATGTACGACCTGCCGCCCGCCGACGGCACGCTGGTGATGCTGGAGCGCCTGCTGTTCGGCACGGTGATGGCGGCGGCGCTCGGGCTCGGGTTCGCCGCCGCCCGGCGCCGCGACTTCGCCACGCACAGCGCCTGGGTGACGCGTGGCTACGCGATCGGCCTCGGCGCCGGCACGCAGGCGCTCACCCACGCGCCCTGGTTCCTGTTCGTCGGCGAGCCCGGTCCGTCCGCGCGGGCGTTCCTGATGGGCGCCGGCTGGGTCATCAACCTCGCCGTGGCGGAGTGGGCGATCCGCCGCCGCCGCGCGAAGTCCCAGCAGCGACCGAGCCGCAGCGCACCGGTCCCCGCAACACCGTGACACCACGACACCGCAACGCCACAACACCGTGACGCCACGACGCCACAACACCGTGACGCCACGACGCCGCAAACCCGTGACACCGCAAACCCGTGACGGCACGACGGCACGACGCACGACCTCAGGCGGCGGGCTTCCACACCTCCGTGATCGAGCCGGTGAGGACCGTCCACCTGGGACGGTCGGCGTGGACGGGGACAGGGCGTTGCGGGCCGGCCGTGACGCCGTTGACCATGCCGTAGTCGACCCGCGGGCGCACGAGGCCGGGCAGGCCGCGCTCCAGCATCAGCGACAGCGTCGTGCGGACCTGCAGGTCGGCGAACTCGGCGCCCAGGCAGCGGCGCGGGCCGAGGCCGAACGGGATGAACTCGTACTGCCGGGGCGCCGGCTCCCCCGCGCGCCAGCGCTGCGGGCGGAAGGCCTGCGGCGACGGGTACACGAGCGGATCGCGGTGCTCGAGCAGCGGTGCCATGAAGAGCAGCGCCCCCTTCGGCACCGGCGGCGAGCCCGCGATCTCCACGGTCGTCGTCACCCGCCGGGGCAGGGTGATCGGGACGGCGGGCAGCAGCCGCTGCGACTCCTTCAGCACCGCTGACAGGTCGTCCTCGGTGGTCACCTCGACCGGGCTGGCGGCGGGGTCGGGGCTGCCGAGGAGTGTGATGAGCGCGAGGCTCAGCGTCATCGCCGTCGTCTCGAAGCCCGCCGCGAAGAACCCGTGCAACTCCCCCGCGATCTCCTCGGTGCTGAGCCTGTCGCCGTCCTCGTCGACGGCGTGGCAGAGGATCGACAGCGCGTCCGGGCGCGGGTCGGCGGCGCGGCGGCCGGCGATCAGCGCGGCGAGCTCGTCGTAGGCGGCGGCGACCCGGTGCAGCCACCGCCCGTACGGCGACCAGGGCAGATCCCGCCGGAAGAGCAGCACCCGCGGGTCGGCGGCGGTGGTGCCGAGCGTGACGATGCGGTCGGCGAAGGGGCCGAGGGACGCGTCGTCGTCGAAGCCCAGCAGGCAGCGCATCAGGTTCGTCTTGGAGATGCGCAGGCACTCCTGCTTGAGGTCGAACGGGTCCCCGCCCGGCGCGGCGAACCGGGACCGCGCGAACGTGTCGGCGAACACCTCCCGGTAGTGCGCCATCGCGGTGCGGTGCACGGCCGGCATCAGCAGCTTGCGCCGGCGGGTGTGCTCGGCGCCGTTGGCAGTGATGATCGCGTCGAACATGCCCGACCACGGCCGGCCGGGCGGCAGGTCGAAGAGCCCGTCGGCCCGGTGGAACGCGGTGTTGTCGGTGAACACCTGGCGCACGCCGTCGCGGCCGCGGACCACGACGACGGATCCGTTGCCGGCGGTGACCGGGACGACGGGCTGGTCGTAGGGGCGGATCCGGGCGAGCAGGAAGCGGGCCGAGTCGCGGATCAGCCGGAAGTTGTTGACCATGGGGACCCCGGACGGGCCCGGCGCATCGATGCGGAGTGCGGTGTCGAAGAGCTCCACCGCTCCACGCTCCCAAGCCCGGCCCATCGTCACCATCCGGCGAACGGACGGCGAGCGGATGGCGACGGCATGTGATGATCGGACGCTGTGACCCGCCTGATCCTCATCTGCGGCCTGCCCGGCGCGGGCAAGTCGACCCTGGCCCGGCGGATCGTCGCCGGGCGGCCCGCGGTGCGGCTGTGCCCGGACGAGTGGATGGAGGACCTGCGGATCGACCTGTTCGACGAGGACACCCGGGACCGGCTGGAGCGCCGCTTCTGGGTCCACGCGCAGGAGCTGCTGCGGCTGGGGCAGACGGTGGTGCTCGAGTCCGGGTTCTGGGTCAGGGCCGAGCGCGACGAGAAGCGGCTCGCCGCCCGCGCGCTCGGCACCGGGGTGGAGCTGCACTACCTCACCGCGCCGGTCGACGAGCTGGCCCGCCGGATCGCGGCGCGGGCCGCGGCGGGCGAACCGGGTGCGGTGCCGATCAGCCGCGAGCTCCTCGACACCTACGTGCCGCTGTTCGAGGCACCGACGGCCGAGGAGCTCGCGCTGTTCGATCAGCCGGCCGAGGTGAACCGGGCCGCCGGCTCGCCCGACAGATGACCGGGCGGCAGTTGCCGGCCGCAGACGACGAGGAGCAGGTCCTGCGCGAGGCCCCGCAGCGGCGTACCGCCGGCGCCGAAACTCCACTCGAGATCCGTGGCCTCCAGCCTGACGCCGCTCAGATCCGCGCCGAAGTACTCGACGTTGCGCGGCCGCATCGCGTCCAGGACCAGCCGGAGCCGGTCGTGCGGCACCCGCCGGTCGAGCCCGAGCGCGACCGTGCTGTCGAGGCCGTGGATGATCTCGTGCGACAGCGCCCCGACCGCGCCCCCGCCCGGCGGCGCCCACGGATGCTCGACGTTGTCCCGCAGCGACCGCAGCAGCGCCTCGGCCGGCATCCGGGCCGCGTCCCGCCGGGCGACCCGGTCCGACATCGCGTTGAACCGGCCGCCGGAGCGCACCATCTCCCACACGAACCCGCCCAGCCCCATCCGGAACGGCATCGTGGTGTGCGCCACCACCTCCCGGACCCGCCATCCGGCGCACAGCGACGGCGCGTCCCATTGCGCCGGGGTCAGCGCCCCGAACACCTCCGCCAGCTCCGACCGCTCCGCCACGACCGCGGCCCTCTCCTGCGACATGCGACATCCTCCTCGTTCGGCGTTTCCGGAGGGTGTACGAACGGAGCGGGCGAGACTCATCGGTCATGAGCGCGCGCCGTCGAGTCGGTCATGAGCGCGGCCCGGCGAGTCGGTCATGAGCGCGGCCCGGCAAGACCGGCCGGGCACGAGCGCGGGCCGGCAAGACCGGCCGGGCACGAGCGCGGCCCCGTTACACTGCCGAGTCATGACGACCTTGACCCGCCGACTCGCTGCGGCCGCCGCCGCCCTGGCCATCGGGCTGGGCGCGCTGACGGCGTGCAGCTCCGACAACGTGACCTGCTCGACCAACGCGTGCACCGTCACGTTCGACCGCGGCGTGGAGGCCGAGTCCAAGGTCCTCGGCGTCGAGGTCAAGCTGATCGGCGTCGACAACGGCATCGTGAAGGTCGACGTCGGCGGCACCACGGTCAGCGTGCCCGTCGACGGCAGCGCCCAGGCCCAGGGCTTCGACATCACGGTGCAGAGCGTGACCGACTCCCAGGTCGTCGTCCGGGTCCAGACCAGCTGACGGGTGGCCGGCGGCCGGTCTGCGGACCGGCCCCCGCCGCACGGCGAGCGGGCGGATACCGACCGGTAGGGTGTCGGCGTGAACATCGCCGCTCTGGTCCTCGTCGGCCTCGTCGCCGCGCTCCACGCCTACTTCCTGGTGCTGGAGATGTTCCTGTGGACGGCCCCGCGCACCCGGGCCGCGTTCGGCACCACGGCCGAGTTCGCCGAGTCCAGCAAGGCCCTGGCCGCGAACCAGGGCCTGTACAACGGCTTCCTCGCCGCCGGCCTGGTCTATGGCATCGTCGCCGACGACCCGGTCGGCTTCGCGATGCGCGTCTTCTTCCTCGCGTGCGTGATCGTCGCCGGCCTGTACGGCGCCGCGACCGCCAGCCGCCGCATCCTCCTCGTTCAGGCCCTCCCCGGCGCCCTGGCCCTGATCGCCGTCGTGCTCGCCCACTAGGCCGCGCCAGGCCGCGCCAGGTCGCGCCAGGCCGCGCCGCCCCGAGCCCCGAGCCGGCGGGCTGAGCCGAACCGCCGCACGCACGCCGCACACGGGTCTACGCTGAGTTAAGTGAAGATCACTCGCTGTGCACTGGTGCTGTGTCTGAGCCTCGCCGTCGGGGCATGTGCCGACAAGGACAAGCCGGGTGGCGAAGGGGCTGCCACGGCGGCCTTCAACGCGGGGCTGACCGAGGTCGTGAACCCGTCCACGGCGACCGGCGGCACGCTGAAGCTGGCCAGCGCGCACGACGTGGACTCGTGGGACCCGACGCGGTCCTACGTGACGGCGGTGTACAACCTGCAGCGGCTCTACGTCCGGACGCTGCTGACGCCGGACGCGAAGCCCGGGGCGGACGGGCTGAAGCTGGTCCCGGACCTCGCCTCGGCACTGCCGGAGATCTCGGCGGACAAGCTGACGTACACGTTCAGGCTGCGTGACGGAATCAGGTTCGAGGACGGGTCGGCGATCACGGCGCAGGACGTGCGGCACGGCATCGAGCGGCTGTTCGCGCAGGAGGACCTCAGCGGCGGGCCGACGTACCTCATCGACCAGCTCGACCAGGGCCAGCACTACCCCGGCCCGTTCGCCGACAAGAACGGCCTGAAGAGCATCTCGACGCCGGACGACAAGACGATCACGTTCAAGCTGGCGGAGCCGTTCGCCGACTTCCCGTACCTGCTCGCGATGGGCGTCGCCGCGCCGGTGCCGGCGGCGAAGGACACGGGCGCGAAGTACGGCGACAAGCCGGTGTCGAGCGGGCCGTACCGGTTCGAGACGATCGACCCGGGCAAGGAGGCCGTGCTGGTCCGCAACGAGCAGTGGGACCGGGCCACGGACACGGTGCGCAAGGCGCTGCCGGACCGCATCGAGCTGACCATCGGCGCCGCGGCCGACGAGATCGACCGCCAGTTGCTGGACGGGGACCTCGACGCGGACGCCGGGCAGGGCGGGGTGCAGTCGGCGTCACAGCCGAAGATCCTGCTCGACCCGGTGCTGAAGGCCCGCGCCGACGAGCCGACGACCGGGTTCGTGCAGTACGCGGCGATGAGCACGGCGGTGAAGCCGTTCGACGACGTGCACTGCCGGCGGGCCGTGCAGTACGCCGTCGACAAGACCACCGTGCAGACCGCCCGCGGCGGGCCGGACGCGGGCGGCGACATCGCCGGCGCGATGCTGCCGCCGGGCATCCCGGGGCACGACCCGTCGCTGGACCCGTTCCAGACGAAGAGCGGCAAGCCGCAGCCGGAGAAGGCCAAGTCGGAGCTGACCGCGTGCGGCAAGCCGGACGGCTTCGAGACCGTCATCGCCACCACCAACAGCCCGAAGGCGTCGAAGACCGCCGAGGCGATCCAGGCGGCCCTGGCGGCGGTCGGCATCAAGGCCCGCATCGACGCGTCGGACCCGTCGACCTACGCCCGGTCGGTCGTGGGCTCCCCCTCGAACGTGCACACCAAGGGGTACGGGCTGATCATGGGCGCCTGGTCGGCGGACTTCCCGACGGGCTACGGCTTCTTCCCGACGCTGATCGACGGCCGGCTCATCCCGCCCAGTGGCAACAACAACTACGCGGAGCTGTCCGACTCGGCGATCAACGCGCTCATCGACCGGGCCCGTGACACCACGGACCCGGCCGAAGCGGCGAAGCTGTGGTCGCAGGTCGACGCCGCGGTCATGGACTCCGCGACGATGTTGCCGCTGACGTACGACAAGGTGCTCAACTACCGCAACCCGCGAATGACGAACGTGTTCGTGAACCAGTACTACGGGATGTGGGACGTCACGGCACTCGGGGTGGCCTGAGCATGGCGTAGAGGGGCGGCCCGTCGCCGATGTGGAACGGCTGGGTGTCCGCGTACCCGTGCCGGGCGTACAGCGCCGCGTTGCGCCGCCCGGTCGCCTCAAGGTAGGCGGGCAGCCCGGCCTCGTCGGTGATCCGGTGGTGCTCGCGCAGCAGCCTGCTCCCCAGGCCCTGCCCCTGCCGCTCCGGCCGGACGCCGAGGAACGCCAGGTAGTCGTGCGCCAGGCCGTCCGGGTGCGCGGCGAGCATGTCCTCGTCGAGCTGGACGAACCGGCCGGTCGCCGCGCCGCACGCGGCCGCGAGGCGCCGGTCGTAGTCGGCGATCTCCGGCTCGAACTTGCCGTCGAGGCGCACCCAGGCCGCGACCGCCGCGCCGTCGGCGGTGACGTACACCGTCCCGTGCTCGACGAACCACGGCGTCACGAGGTCGAAGTACCGCCGGTACACCTCGATCCGCTCCGCCCGGTCGGGCACCAGCCAGTGCGCGATGTCGGTGTCGTCGAGCGCGGTGGCGAGCACCGCGGCGACCGTGCCGGTGTCGCCGGCCCCGGCGACGCGGATCGCCGGGGCCGTCGAGGTCGGGGTCATCGGGACGGACCGGCCCGGTGCGCGGCGGTGTCCTCGGGCTGGACCGTGAGCAGCGCCGCGCTCACGCCCTGGCCGATGCCGCGGTACGTGTCGGGGTTGCCGGCCCGCAGGAACGCCGCCCACGCGGCGCCGACCAGGGCGGCGGCCAGGAACAGGCCCGGGAACAGGTACCGCGCCAGGTCGGTCGGCTTGACGCCCAGCAGCGTGTCGAACTCCAGGATCGTCACGATCAGCACCCCACCCAGCAGCACCGCGCCGATCGCCGGGGCGATGAACCGCCGCCACGGCGACACCTGGGCGACCTCGCCGTCGCGGTTGCGCAGGAAGAACGCCAGCACCGCCACCGACGTCACGGTCATCAGGATGAGCACGCCGAAGCCGCCGGTCACGGTCCACCAGAAGAACAGGTGGACGAACGGGTCCAGGCCGTCGCTCGCGGCGAACACGGCGAGGACGACGGCGGCCAGGATCGTCTGCGTGAGCGAGCCCCACAGCGGCGCCCGGAAGCGGCGCCCGGTGGTGCCGAAGAAGCTGAACAGCACCCGCTCCCGGCCGAGCGCGAACGTGTAGCGGGCGGCGGTGTTGTGGAACGCGAGCAGCGCCGCGAACAGGCTGGTGATGAACAGCGCGTGGCCCAGGGTCAGCCAGATCTCCGCGAGGTGCGGGCTCACCAGCACGAACATCGTCTCGCTGGAGTTCTCCGTCGACAGGCCGATGATCTTGTCCGGTCCGGCGGCGACCGACATGGCCCACGAGCAGAACGCGTACAGCAGGCCGATGATGATCAGCGACAGGTAGGTGGCGCGAGGGATGTTCCGCTTCGCGTTGCGGGTCTCCTCGCTGTAGACGGCGGTCGACTCGAAGCCGACGAAGCCGGCCACGGCGGTGGCGAGCGCCGCACCCGTGCCCGCGCTGAACAGCTGCGACGGGTTGACCGTGTCGAAGGTGACCGTACCGCCGGCGGGGTGCGCGAGCTCCACCACCGAGAAGACCAGCGCGATGATGACCTCGGCGCCGAGCAGGACGCCGAGCACGATGCCGCTGAACTCGATGCTCAGCACGCCGAGGACGGCGATGACGGCCCAGGCGATGAACGCGCACGCCCACCACTTCAGGTCGATGCCCCACTGGTCGGCCAGGAAGCCGCTGAGCACCGGGCCGAACCCGCCGTACAGGCCGATCTGCATGAAGTTGTACGCGAGCACGGCGACACCGGCGGCGCCGAGGCCGGTCACGCGGCCCAGGCCCTGCGCCACGTAGGCGTAGAACGCGCCGGAGTTGACGATGTGCCGGGACATCTCGGTGTACCCGACGCTGAAGATGCCCAGCATGGCGGCCATGGCGACGTACGCGACGGGGATGCCGAGCACGCCGGTGACGGCCCAGCCCGCGGTCGCGCCGCCGGCGATGACGGTGAACGGCGCCGCCGCCGCGATCACCATCAGGATGACGGTCAGGACCGTCAGCTTGTTCTGGTCGAGTGCCGAGTCGACCTTGCTGGTGTAACCGCCTGTTGGCGGCGCGGTGCTGACAGGCATGAGGTCCTCCGGGGGAAGCGGGGGTGGGGGTGTTTCAGCGTCCGTTCATCACCTTGTTGCCGATGACGACCCTCGTTTCCTGGATGAGGGTCTGCACATCCGCGTGGGACTGCTGGATGAGGTGGTCGAAGTATGCGTACGCGGCCTGACCACCGCCGTCGAGAATGCTCGGGAGCAGCCCCGTCGCATCGGCGATACCCAGCAGGTGGACGTCGATCTGGTCGACCGGTCTGCGCTGCGCCAATGCCGTCCCCAGCCGCACCCTCGGCCACACGAACTCGTTCGTGTCGGTCGGCTGATAGAACGTGAAGCGGCGCAGCAGCCGCCGGCCTTCCTGGGGAATGACATGATTCCCGGCGACCATCCTGCGGGCGACCCGTTCATAGGCCTCCATCGACAGATATGCCAGCCAGGTGCGCACGTCGCGGGGCGTGCGCTCACCGCGGATGTCGTCCAGGACCGCGTGCGCGACGGAGTCGCCGGGCGTCGACCCGCTGCGCACGAACAGCAGTCCGTCCTCGACGGTCAGGATGCCGGCCCAGCCCAGCTCGCCGATCAGCGCGGAGGCGAGACCGATCCGGGTGGCGTCGTCGGACAGCCGCAGTGTGCCGCTGCGGTCGTCGTGACAGAGCCGGAAGAAGTCGTCGGCGAGCGGCTCCCGGCGCATGCGGTCAGCCAACAACCGCGTGCCATTCCCGCTGGTGCCGCACAGTCGTCCCCCGTGAATGAATGTCCGTGACCGAGTCCGCACAGCACCGTAGCGGTTGGTCACGACACACTTCAATCCCGAACGACGTTTTAACAACATGGAAACGGATCGGTCCAAGCGTGCGTGTCCCGATTTGCGAGGTCAGCACCACTATGACGAACTTCGATCGCGAAGATTTCTTTCGTTCCAAACGGTAAACTGGATCTTCATGGACGTGTTCACGATCTCCGGACCAGGTGACGGCCCATACGGCATCACGACCGGCCCCGACGGCGCGCTGTGGTGCACACTGGTCCACGCGGGTGCGGTAATGCGCATAGCCCTGGACGGGATCACGACGCGCTTCAATGTGCGGGACGGCGACGGGCCCGCGCTGATCACGCCCGGCCTCTGGTTCTCGTTGCTGCACACCGGCGCCGTGGGGCGGATCTCCCCCTCCGGCGAGGTGTCGCTGACGCCGCTGCCGGGTGTCCAGGGGACCTACGGTGTCACCGCCGGCCCGGATGGGGGTTGCTCGTACACCACGATGCAGCCACCACACATCGGATTCATCGGAAATGACGGATCTGTCGCGACCGTGTCCCTGCCGGAGGGGTCGATGCCGTCGATGGTGACGGTCGCCGGCGGCTCGACCTGGTGCACGCTGAACCAGGCCGGCGCGGTGGCCCAGGTCGGGCCGTCCGGCGCGCTGACGATCCACCCGCTGCCCACGCCGGACGCCGGGCCGGTCGGCATCACCACCGCGGGCGACGGCGCCGTCTGGTTCACGGAGATCGCCGCCGGTCAGATCGGCCGTATCACCGCCGGCGGCACGATCACCGAGTTTCCGCTCCCGGACCGCGCCGGCCGGCCCCACGCGATCACCGCCGACCCGGCCGGCGGCTGCTGGTTCACCGAATGGGCGGGCAACCGCATCGGTCACATCACCGCGGCCGGCGCCGTCACCACCTACGACCTCCCGGTCGCGGGCGCCGAACCGCACGGCATCACGGTCGCCCCCGACGGCACCGTCTGGACCGCCCTGGAGACCGGCGCCGTCGCCCGCCTCACGCGGACGTGAGGCGGGCGTTCCCGGACTACGACAGCACGCGCAGCTGGACCGTGGTGGCCATGTTGGACAGCTGGGCGAGGATCTCCGCCGGGTAGTCGATCGCGATGTCGGACAGCAGGTAGCCGAACTCGCCGCGGGTGGCCAGGATCTGGCCCTCCACGTTGACCTTGTGGCCGGCGAGGATGCTGTTGACGTCGGCGAGCACGCCCGGGACGTTGTGGTGCAGCAGGGCGATGCGGTGGGTGCCGGGGGCCTGCTGCAGGTTGAGCGACGGCAGGTTGACGCTGAGCGTGGTGGAGCCCTCCTGCACGTACTTGTGCAGCTTCTCCGCCACGAACGAGCCGATGTCCGACTGCGCCTCCTCGGTGGACCCGCCGATGTGCGGGGTGAGGATGACGTTGGGCAGGCCGCGCAGCGCGGACTGGAACTCGTCGCCCTTCGCCTTCGGCTCCTTCGGGAAGACGTCGACGGCGGCGCCGGCCAGGTGCCCGTTCTCCAGGTGCTTGCGCAGCGCCTCGTGGTCGATGACGAAGCCGCGGCTCAGGTTGAGGAAGATGCTGCGCGGGCGCATCCTGGCGAACTGCTCCTCGCCGAAGAACCCGCTGTTGCCCGGGCGGCCGTCGACGTGCAAGGTGACGATGTCGGACAGCTCCAGCAGCTCGTCGAGCGTGGCGCACCGCTGCGCGTTGCCGAGGGCCAGCTTGTCGGCGGTGTCGTAGAAGTACACCTTGAGGCCGAGGTTCTCGGCGAGGACCGACAGCTGGGTGCCGATGTTGCCATAGCCCACGATGCCGATCGACCGGCCGCGGACCTCGTGCGACCCCTCGGCGTCCTTGTCCCAGACGCCGTCGTGCATCCCGGCGTTCTTCTCGGTGAGCCGCCGGGTCAGCGCGATGATCTCGGCGACGGCGAGCTCGACGACGCTACGGGTGTTGGAGAACGGCGCGTTGAAGACCGCGATCCCGGACTCGGCCGCGGACCGCAGGTCGATCTGGTCGGTGCCGATGCAGAACGCGCCGATCGCCCGCAGGTGCGGCGCGGCGGCCAGGGCCGCGGCCGACACCTGCGTCTTGGACCGGATGCCCAGCAGGTGAACCCCTTCGGAGAGCTTGGCGATCAGCTCGTCCTCGTCGAGCGCGCGCCCGAGGGTCTCGACCAAATATCCCTCGGACCGCATCCGCTCGACGGCGACGGGGTGGATGTTTTCGAGGAACAGGACCCGCACCGGGTCGCTCTGGGAAGTCATTGACTGCACCCCACCTACCCTAAGTGACCTCAGGTGCCACTGGTACGTGACCCGCGACTCGTCCCGCTGTGTGGCTGACCCTGTGCGACCGCGTGCCGCTCCTGCAGCTTCGCCCGGATCTGCTCAGGCGTGTATGCCCGCCGCCGGCGCTCCGCCCGCGCGACCACCACTCCCGTGGCCGCGACACCCACCACACCGGCCAGGCCGAGGACCTTCCACCACTTCGCCTTCATGGGCATCTAGGGTACTGGTCGTGCAGGGAGCTATCGATCTCGACGACGCCGTCCAGATGACCCGGACGGGCGACCTCTGGGTGTTCCGCGGCCGTTCCAAGGCCGACCGGGCGATCCAGACGCTCACCAACAGCCCCGTCAACCACGTGGGCATGGCCGTCGTCCTGGACGACCTGCCGCCCCTCATGTGGCACGCCGAGCTGGGCAAGTCCCTGCCCGACATGTGGACCGGCGGCCACCAGCGCGGCGTCCAGCTCCACGACCTGCGCGACGCCGTGCTGGTCTGGGGCCGCCGCTACGGCCAGCGCCCCTGGCTCCGCCAGCTGCACTACGACGTGTCGCCGCCGATGGAGGAAGCGGTGCTGCGCACCATCGCCCGCCTCGACGGCACCCCGTTCCCGTCCACCGCCCGCCTCGCCGGCCGCTGGTTCGCCGGCCGCGTCCCGAACATCCGCAAGCCCAACGAGTCCTCCCTGGAGACCGCCTACTGCGCCGAGGTGGTCGCCGTCACCTACGAGGAGATGGGCCTGCTCCCCAAAGGCCGCCGCGCCAACTGGTACGACCCCGGCAAGTTCTGGAGCGGCGACGACCTCGACCTCCAGCACGGCGCCACCCTCGGCGACGAGATCGCCGTCACGCTCCCACCCGCCTGACCCGGCTGCCCTCCCGAAGGTCGGCTCAGCCGGCCAGGGCGGTCGCGGGCGCCAGGGTGGCGGCCAGCTCCCGGGCGAACCGCATCCGCGCCGCGGCCGTCTCCGGCCGCTCCCCGTACTCCCGCGCCAGGATGTCGACGCACCCCTGCGCACCGTGCCGGGTGACGGCGACGGTCACCGCGGCCCACGCCTCAGCGACGGTGACGGGCCGCGACGGCTGCAGATCGGAGGCGAAGACAGCTTCCGCGATGAACTCCGTGACGGTGCCGATCATGTCTGCCTCCCAGTGCTGTTCCCCCGTGTGTGCTGCCAACCACAACTCAACGCTCCAACGGGAGCAGCACCACACCCCAAACGGGTTCCGGACGGTTGCGGACCAACCGTTCACCCGACACGCCCACGCCGCTAGCCGGGGAGCTTGACGGTCGGGTCGTCCGGGTGGCCGCCGAGGCGCTGGGTGGTCGGCTCCTCGGTGGTGAGGCGGATGGTGACCTGCTCGCCGATCGGGTCGGCCGCGGGGGGCGGGAGGTCGTCGTCGTCGAGGGGCGGGACGAGCTGCGGGACGACGCGGTGGACGGTGGCCAGGACCGCGGCGACGACGAGGCCCGCGGTGCCGGCGATGCCCAGGGCGCCGCCCGCGTAGGCGGCGAAGAGGCGGCGGCGGCTCAGGTCGTCGACGGCGACGTCCAGGGCCTGGTCGGTCAGGTAGAGGGCGGCCGCGGCGCCGAGCAGCAGGCCCAGGGAGATGAGGGTGAGGAAGACGGTGGCGTAGGTGCTGGGGGCGCCGTACGTGACGCCGCCGTGCCGGCGCTGGACGAGGACGATGAAGACGCTGGCGAACGCGGCCCAGGCGCCGACGACGAGCAGGGCGGCGACGGCGTCACTGGGGCGGTGCCAGCCGGCGGAGAGGGTCGCGACGCCGGCGAGGGCGGCGAAGCCGGCGGCGATCAGGGCGCCGGTGGCGCGCGCCTTCGCCGGCAGGACCAGGACGAAGGCGACGGCGACGGAGGCGGCGATCGTGGTGTGGCCGCTCGGCAGGCTGTTGCCGACGCCGGAGCGCTCCAGGTCGACGCCGAGGTCGGGGCGGGTGAGGATGGCCTTGATGACCTGGGTGGTGACGTTGGCGCCGCCGATGAGCAGGATGGCGCCGACGGCGAGGGCGACCCGGCGGCGGATGAGGGCGATGAAGCCGACCGTCACGGTGGCGACGGTGAGGGAGAGCACGGAGATGCCGTTGAGGACGCGGTCGACGATCGTCTCGACGCGGGCGCGGCCGATGCTGTTGCCGGTGATGGCGAAATAGTCCAGCAGCTGCCCGTGCTCGGTCTGGACGAAGAACTGCCAGACCTGGGTGGCGCCGTAGGCTTCCGCGGTGCCGAGGAGAAGCAGCCACACCACGAGCCCGAGCGGCCATCCACGCATGGCGTGCAACATAGCCGATCCGGCGGCGATACAAACCTGGCAGGTGACCGGAATGCGTGGCCACGTACCAATCAGGGTAGAGAGTCGTTGCTGTCCACGAGAAGGAGGCGGAATGATCACCAGAGTGCGGCCGACCGGTGTCCTGGTCGGCTATGCGGTCGAGGCCGTCGACGGTCCCGTGGGCACGATCGACCGGGGCACGTACGACACCGGCCGCCTCGTCGTGAAGACCCGCGGCGGCGCGGCGGTCACGCTGCCGGTCGACGCCGTGCAGCGCATCGACCACCGCCGCCGGACGGTCTACCTGGGGGTGAGCCGGGCGTCGGTGTCGGGCTGAGCAGCCGCGACCTCGACCCGGTTCCGGCCGGCGCGTTTGGCGTCGTACAGGGCGGCGTCCGCGCGGGCGACCAGCTCGTCGGACGTCTCCACGCCGTTCCACTGGGCGAGGCCGGCGGAGAACGTCTGGCCCAGCGGCGTCGCCGCCATGAGCCGCCGCAGCACCGCCACGGACTCGGCGGTGTCCGCGCCCGGCAGCAGCGCGATGAACTCCTCGCCGCCGTAGCGGGCCAGGTGGTCGGTGCCGCGCAGCTGCCCGGACCAGGCCGCGGCGGCGGACTTCAGCAGCCGGTCGCCGGCCGGGTGGCCGTACTCGTCGTTGAAGCGCTTGAAGTGGTCGAGGTCGATCATGACGACGGCGAGCCCGGCACCGTCGCGGCGGGCCCGTTCGAGGGCCGCGGGCAGCTCGGCGCCCCAGGCGCGCCGGTTGGGCAGGCCGGTGAGCTCGTCGGTGCGCGACAGCTCGCGGACCCGGGCGGTCTGCGCCTCCAGCTGCCGCAGCAGCTGCGCCATGCGGATGACCACCAACAGGAACAGCACGATGGAGCAGATCGCGATCGGCAGCGCGTCGGTGACCTCACCGGCCGCGATCTGGCCGAGCAGCAGCAGCGGCGCCATCAGCGACGCGAGGGTGAGCAGGACGAGCAGGCCGGGGCCGAGCTTCGGCGGCGGGCCGGCGGTCTCGCCGATCTGGGCGGCGGAGCGGTGCAGCGCGGCGTGGCCGACGAGGACGTACGCGAGGAGGAACACCGCCCCGAGGACGCGGTGCGCGGCGGGGCCGGGCTCCACGCCGATCGTGTTGAGCACGGCCCAGGTGACGTCGCCGGCCAGGAAGAGGGACGCCGAGGCGATCATCAGGCGGAACGCGGCGCTCCGGGCGCCGCCGCCGAGCAGCAGGCGGGTCAGCATCGCCAGGACGAGCACGTCGCCGACCGGGTACGCGACGCCGGTGAGGTGGGCCAGCGGCGACAGGTCGGTCTGGTCGATCGCCGGGCGGATCATGAACACCCACGCGAGCAGGCCGAGGCCGGTGGTGACGGTGGTGGCGTCGACGAGCGCGCCCCAGTCGTGCCCCTCGGACCGGCGGCGGATCAGCAGGACCAGGCCGATCGCGAGCCCCGGGTACAGCGACAGGTAGCCGACGTCGGGCCAGCCCGGCGACTCGTACTCGGCGTTGACGTGGAAGCTGTAGGCCTCGACGAGGATGCCGGTCGCGTTGCCGCCGACCCCGGCCGCGAACGCCAGCCAGGCGGCCCGCGCGGTGCCGCGGTGCCGCAGCGCGCCCGCGATGATCGCCGAGACCGCCAGGTAACCGGTGAGCACCTGCACCGCGACCTGCCACCAGCTGCCGTCGGGCACCAGGAACGACAGGGCGACGCAGGTCCCAGCGGCCACCAGGTACCACCGCAGCATCATGTCACTTAGGGTAACTGCACAATCACACCAATAGGGCCGCGGTGGCGAGGCCCGTGCCCGCGACCGCGACGGCCGCCCCGGTCAGCAGGAACCGCAGCGGCGGCACCCGCAGGCCGGCCGCACGGCAGCGCTCCCACCACAGCAGCGTCGCCAGGGACGCCCACGGCACGGCGAGCGGCCCGACGTTGACGCCGATGAGCAGCGCCAGCAGCTGCGTGCGGTGTCCCGCCTCGATGCCGCGTTCTCCGGCGATGTACGCGGGAAGGTTGTTCACGACGTTGGCGAGGCCCATCCCGGTGGCGGCGGACCGGAACGCCCCGGCGGCGCCGCCCTGGTCGCCGATGAGGGTGGCCGCGAACCGGTCCAGGCCGTGCGCGCCGAGCGTCTCGACGACCAGGAACATCCCCGTCACGAAGACCAGCAGCCGCCACGGGAGCAGGCCCGGCCGCAGCGCCGCGCGGTCCCGCAGCGCGAACGCGCCGGCGACCACGACCGCGGCGGCCCCGGACGCCAGCCACAGGGGCACCGCGAGCAGCACGCCCGCGACGAACACCAGGCACGCGCCGAGCGCGACCCGGAACAGCACGGGGTCCCGGGGGCGGTGCGCCGGAGGCGGCGCGAACCGTCGGGGCGTGCGCCGCCAGTACGCGAGCCACAACGCCAACGCGGTGACACCGATCGCCGCCAGTTGCGGCAGCCACATCCGTCCCGCGAACGCGACGGGCCCCAGCCCAACCCGTCCGGCGGCGAGCAGGTTCGTCAGGTTGGACACGGGCAGCAGGAGGCTCGCCGTGTTGGCCAGCCACACGGTGGTCACGGCGAGCGGCAGCGGCGGCAGGCCGAGGCGCCGGGCGAGGGCCAGCATGACCGGCGTGAGCAGCACGGCGGTCGTGTCGAGGTTGAGGGTGACGGTGGTCAGCGCCGCGAACCCGACGCAGACGCCGAAGAGCGCGACGGTCCGCCCGCGGGCGAGCGTGGCGAGGCGGTCGGCGAGCACGTCGAACACCTCGGCCTGCGCCGTCAGCTCCGCCAGGACGATCACCGCACCGAGGAACGCCAGCAGCGGCGCGATCCGCCGCACCGTCGCCTCCGCCTCGGCCGCCGGCAGCAGGCCGGCCGCGACCGCGACCCCACCGGCGGCGAACAGCCCGATCCCGATCCAGTCCAACGCATGCAGCCGCCTCATCGCAGATGATCTTCTCACCGCGCTGACGTGCACGCACCTCGGGTCAGCCCCGGGTCAGCCTCAGCGCGCGGCGGCGTCCTCGCTCTCCGGCTCGGCCAGCGACGCGTTCGTCCAGCGCAGCGCCGACAGCATGTCCTCGGCCAGGTCCGGGACCACGGCGGTCGCGGCGTCCCGCTGGTACGTGCGGACCGCCGTGAGCACCGCGCCCAGCTGCCCCCGGCCGTGCACGACGGCCTCCGCGACGTCCTCGGTGAGCGGCAGCTGGTCGGTGAGCTCGCTGGCGGGGCGGCCGAGCAGGTCGCCGATCGCCGACAGGAGGCCGACAGTGAACGCCGCCGGGCCGGGTGCGCCGCGCCGCTCGGCGACCGTCTGGCACATGCGGGCCCGCAGGACGGCGTCGGTGAGCTGCGCCTCGTCGCCGTCGGCGAAGTCGGCGACCATCATCAGCGTCGCCCACTGGCGCACCTGCGGGATGCCCAGCATGACCACGGCCTGGAAGATCGAGGAGACCGGCTGCGGCAGGCCGTTGGAGGCGGCGTTGACGCCGCGCAGGACGCGGACGGCGAGCGCCGGGTCGCGTTCGATCGTCTCCACGGCCCGGTCGAGGTCGACCTCGTCGGCGGCGAGGTCCGCGAGCAGCCGCATGCGGGCCAGCCGCGACGGGCTCAGCGTGTGCGTGGTGATGAGGTGCGGCCGGCTGAGCACGTGGCCCTGGAAGAGCTGGAACTGCAGCTTGCGCGCCAGGTCGAGCAGCTCCTGCGTCTCGACCCGCTGGGCGACGAGCCGGATCCGCGGGAACCGGCGGCACTGCCCGGCGATCGCGCCGATCGCGGCCCGGTCCCCGGCGAGCATGTTGACCTTCACGTAGTGCGCGAACGGCAGCAGCCTGGCCCGGGACGCGTCGCCGGCGAAGTCGTCGACCGCGATGCGGTGGCCCTGCTCGACGAGCCGCCCGACGCCGTCGAGCACCTCGTCGTCGACGGCGACGTCCGCCATCAGCTCCAGCCCGACCGATCCCGGCGGGAACGGCAGCGGCAGCTCCCCCACGATGAACTCGCGGGTCAGGTTGATGAAGCAGCGCCGGTCGCCGACGAGCTCGGTGATGCCGAACGCGGTGAACGCCTCCACGATCACCCGGCTCGTCGCGGCGCTGTCGCGGACCGAGGCGTGCATCGCCTCCGGGCCGTCGCGGAACAGCAGCTCGTAGGCGGCGACGTGACCGTGCCTGTCGTAGAGCGCCTGCCGGCCGATGTGTACGGGTCGCGTGCTGTCCACGTCCGCCTATCGGCAGGTCGCGTCGCCGGTTGCGTGTTTTACGGCGTCGCCGGGCGGGTCCTGGGCGCGATGATGTGGCCGGTGTACGCGACGGCGTCCAGGTAGGCCAGGGCGGTCTCCTCCACCGGCACCGGCGCGGCCAGCAGCATCGGCAGGTCGGACGCCTCGTACGCGGCGACGAGCGACAGCAGCTCCCCGAGCGGCCCGACCCCCTCGACCAGGGCCTCGGTCACCTCGTGGCTGAGCGACAGGCGCAGCGCCAGCTCGGCGGCGCGCTGGCCGAGCAGCTCGGCGACGGCGGAGACGAGGCCGACGGTGAACGCGGGCTCCGGCGGCACTCCCATCCGCTCGGCGATGTTCTGGCACATGCGGGCCCGGGTGATCGCGCCGCTCAGCTGCGACGCGCCGGGGTCGTCGAGGTCGCTGACCAGCATCAGCGTGGCCCAGTCGCGGAGCCGGTCGACGCCGAGCAGCAGCACCGCCTCGTGGACGGAGGACACCTTCACCGGCAGGCCGAGCGCGTCGGCGTTCGCGGCCGCCATGAGCCGCAGGCTGAGCGCCGGGTCGCTGGTGACGAGGCCGACGACCCGGTTCAGCGGGATGCCGGGGCCGACGAGGAGGCTGAGCAGCTCGACCCGGGCCAGCCGCGACGGCGACAGCGCGGTGGTGGAGACGACCTGCGGGCGGCCCAGCACGTACCCCTGGAAGAGGTCGAACCCGAGCGCCCTGGTGTGCTCCAGCTGCTCCTGCGTCTCCAGGCGCTCCGCGACGAGGGTGAGGCCTGGGTACTTGCGGCAGCGCTCCACGGTCGCGACGAGCTCGGCCGGGGGTGTCTCGAGCACGTCGATCTTCACGTACGCGGCCAGTTCGAGCAGCGGCTCGTGGCCCAGCCCGAACACGTAGTCGTCCAGGGCGATGCGGTACCCCTGCGCGACGAGCTTCCCGACGGCCTCCACCACGACGTCGTCGATCGTGACGGTCTCGAGGATCTCCAGGACGACCTGCTCGTGGTCGAACGGCAGCGGCAGGTCGCCGACGAGGAACTCGCGGGTGAGGTTGACGAAGCACAGCCCGCGCCCGCACAGGGGCTCGATCCCGATCTCGGTGAACGCGGTGATGAGGACGCGGCTGGTGGCGTACGCGCCGCGCTCGTCGGCCGCCACCGCCCCGGCGTCGCCGCGGAAGAGCAACTCGTAGCCGTGGACGTCGCCGTGCCGGTCGAAGATCGGCTGACGTCCGACGTGCACTGCGCCGGAAGGGGGGAACATACCGCACTCATCGACTCCGGCGGCGCGACACTGACCCCTTTGCCGCGGAAATGTTCCGCTTCAGGCCGCCCCGGCCATGGCGTGGATCTTCCAGCCGTGGTCCGGGAAGCCGGCGGCGTCGGCGACGTGGGCGCTGGCCGTGTTCGCCGGGTCGTGCAGGTAGGTCGCGACCGCGCCGCCCGCCACGATCCGCCGGGCGGCCTTGGCGACGAGCCGCCGGGCCAGACCCTGCCCGCGGGCCCGCTCGTCGGTGCCGACGGAGATCTCGACGCCGGAGACGTCGTGCGGCTTCAGCCCGACCCCGGCCAGGTAGGCGCCGCCGGCGTCGCGGGCGATGAGCACCTCGCCCGGGAACGGCCGCAGCCAGTCGGGGATGCCCGGGCCGTCCGCCGGCTCCCACTCCCCCGCGCCGGGCAGCTCGGCCGGCGTCTGCGACCAGCGGAACACCCCGGTGAAGCACACCTGCTCCGGGCGCCCCAGCAGCCCCGGCAGCCGCGCCAGGACGTCGTCGAGGGGCATCCGCGCCAGCAGCGCGGCGACCTCGTCGCGGTGCGCGGGCGGCACGGACAGCACCCCACGGCCGCCGGCGTCGGTCACCCCGAGCATGAGCTGCTCGGCGCCGTCCCAGCGGGGCTTGTCCCGCGCCGGGTGCCCGACGACCGTGATCCCCTGGTCCGGTGCAGGCCACGCGCCGAGCCAGACCTGCAGGAACCTCGCCAGCACGCACGCCTCCGCGGTAAAAGATCGAGAGCCCAGGCACATCCTAGGCTCTCGATCTTCAATCGTTCAGCCCACGAAGAGGACTTCCTGGACTTCGGCGGTCACTCCCGCGGCGAAGTTGCGCTGGACCTGCGCCGCCTCGGCCGCGCTCGGGTTGGCGTTGGTGCAGGACACCGGCGCGCTGCTGCCCGACATGAGGTCCGAGCACAGCCCGGTCCTGCGGTCCGGCAGACCCAGGATGTGCCCGAACTCGTGCGTGGCGATCCGCAGCTGGTAGTAGCCGTCGTTGACCGCCTCACGCCCCATGTACCAGCGCCCGTTGCCGAGGCTCGTCGAATACGTGCGGGGCCAGCCGTTGTCGGCGTAGACCCGGATGTTGGGCGTCCGGCCGGCGGTGACCGGGACCAGCCGGACGTTGCTGACCTTGCCGTTCCAGAGGGTGGCCGCCTGGTTGACCACGGCCACGAACTCCTGCGCCTGGCTCGCGTCGTAGTAGAGGGTACGGGTGGCCGCGTGCGCGGGGACCGCGCCGACCAACTGGACGCCGACCAGCGCCGCAATGGCGAGCAGCACGGTGGCGAATCTGCGTCTGACCATGCCGCTCAGGCTAGATGACATCGCCAGTCATCGATATATACCAGATGACCCATACTGGGTGGTGTGGCGTATGTCTGGCTCCTGGACGTCGACGGGGTCGTCAACGCCCGCAAGCCGCCGTGGCACGCCGCCCCGCATCACGGCCGCGCGTACGCCGACGGGGTCGGCTGGCCGATGCGCTGGGCGCCGGCCCTGACCACCCGCATCCGCCGCCTGCACACGTCGGGCGCCGTCGAGGCCTTCGCCACGCCGTGATCAGGCGCGGACGCGGGCGCTCGCCGGGTCGTACAGCGGCCGCAGCGACGCCTTGAGGGGGTACTCGCGGTCCGCGACCACCACGGTCAGCGGGGCGGCGTCCAGCCAGGCCTGGTCGAGCGGCGAGGTGCCCGCGTCGAGGAACGCGAGGCCGACGGCGCCGCCGAGGGTGTGGCCGTAGGAGGCGGCGCGCACGTAGCCGACGTCCCGGCCGTCACGGCGGACCACCTCGCCGTGGAAGAGCAGCGCGGACGGGTCGGTCACGAGGATCTGCACCAGGCGGCGCGACAGCGGCCCCGCGTCGCGCACGGCGAACAGCGCGTCGCGGCCGATGAACGACGGCTTGTCGAAGGCGACCGCGAAGCCGAGGCCGGCCGACAGCGGGTCGTCGGTGTTGTCGATGTCGTGGCCGTAGTCGCGGTAGCCCTTCTCCAGCCGGAGGCTGGCCAGCGCCTTGAGGCCCGCGTGCCGGACGCCGAGCTCCCGACCGGCCGCGACGAGCCGGTCGTAGACGTGCACGGCCTGCTCGGTGGGGATGTAGAGCTCGTAGCCGAGCTCGCCGACGTACGTGATGCGCAGGCACAGCACGCGGGCGTAGCCGATCTCCAGCTCGCGGGCGCCGCGGAAGGGCATCGTCACGTCCGTGTCGCTGACGGCCGCCAGCAGGTCACGCGACCGCGGGCCCTGCACGTTGAGCTGGGCCCACCCGGAGGTGACGTCGGTGACGACCGCGCCGTGGCGCCGCAGGCGGGTCAGGACGTGCCGGTGGGCGGTGTCGGAGGCGACCACCCAGAAGCGGTCCTCGGCCAGCTCGGTGACGGTGAGGTCGGCCTCGATCGTGCCGCCCTCGTTGAGCCACTGGGTGTAGGTGACGAGGCCGCTGCCGGTGACCCGGTTCGCCGACAGCCGCTCCAGGACGGCGCCGGCGTCGGGGCCCTGGACGAGGAACTTCGCCATGAACGACATGTCCATGAGCGCCACCCCCTCGCGCACCGCCCGGTGCTCGGCCGCCCACTGCGGGAACCACGCCGGGCGGGACCAGGACGGCTCGGGTTCCGAGGTGACGCCGTACACGTCGGGCATCTCCCAGCCGGAGACGTCGCGCAGGTGCGGCGACAGCCCGGCGAGCCGGTCGTGCAGCGGGGAGCGGCGGGCACCCCGGGCCGACCGCATCGCCTTGTCGGGGTAGTGCGTCTTGTACACCGTGCCCAGCGCCTCGACGGTGCGCTCCGAGCGGTACCGCAGGTTGCGCTGGTACGGCTGCAGCCGGTCGATGTGCATGCCGGTCACGTCGACATCCGGCTCGCCGGCGGCGATCCAGTGCGCCAGGGCGCGGCCGATCCCGCCGCCGGTGAGGATGCCGATCGAGTTGAGTCCGGCCGCGACGAAGTACCCGCGCAGCTCCGGGGACTCGCCGAAGATCGGCGCCAGGTCGGGGGTGAAGCTCTCCGGCCCGCAGAAGAACGTGCGGACGCCGGCGGTCGCGGTCACCGGGATGCGGGCCATCGCCGCCTCCAGGTAGGGCGCCATCCGGTCCCAGTCCGGCGGCAGCGTGCCGAAGGAGAAGTCGTCCGGCACCCGCTCGACGCTCCACGGCGCCGCCTCGCCCTCGAACAGGCCGATCATGAGCCCGCTGCCCTCTTCGCGGAAGTACCCGTAGGCGCCGGGGTCCTCCAGCACGGGCAGGCCGGCGTGGACGCCGTCGATCGGCTCGGTGATGAGGTAGTAGTGCTCGGCGGCCTGCAGCGGGACGCTGACGCCGGCCTCCTCGCCGAGCTGCCGCGCCCACATCCCGGCGCAGTTGACGACGACCTCGGCCTCGATGTCGCCGTACGCCGTCCGCACGCCGGTCACGGTGTCCCGCTTGCGCAGCACGCCGGTCACCGGGACGCCTTCGAGAATCTTCACGCCGCGCTGCCGGGCGCCCTTCGCCAGGGACATGGTGACGTCGACGGGGTTGGCGCGGCCGTCCTCGGCGACGTAGAAGCCCGCGAGGACGTCGTCGACCCGCGCCAGCGGGAACAGGTCGAGGACCTCCTTCGGCGAGATCTCGTGCACGTCGACGCCGAGGTGCCGGTTGAACGCGGCCACCCGCCGGTACTCCTCCAGGCGGCCGGCGTCGGTGGCGAGCTCGATGAACCCGCACTGCCGCAGCCCGGTGGACAGGCCGGTCTCCGCCTCGAGCGACGCGTACAGGTCGCGGGTGTACTGCCGCATCCGCGTCGAGGTCTCCGACAGCGACCCGAAGGTCACCATCAACCCGGCGGCGTGCCAGGTGGTCCCGGCGGTCAGCCGGTCGCGCTCCAGCAGCAGCACGTCGGTGACGCCCTCCTTCGCCAGGTGGTAGGCGACCGACGTGCCGATCACCCCACCGCCGATCACGACGACGCGGGCCCGCTGTGGAAGCTGCATCCTGAGAGACTAAGCGGATGACGGTCGTCGTGATCGGGGCGGGCGTGGCCGGGCTGGCGTGCGCCCGGGCGCTGCACGACGCGGGCGTCGCGGTCCGCGTCCTGGAGCGCGCCGCGGCCCCCGGCGGGCGGCTCGGCGGCGACGTCGTCGACGGGCGGCCGGTCGACCTCGGCGCCGCCTACTTCACGGTGTCCGACCCCGGATTCGCGGCGGTGGTCTCGCGATGGCATCGCGCCCGTCTGGTGCACCCTTGGCCCGGGGATTTCACGGTGTACGGCACGCCGCCCGCCTCCCCACGGCCGGCGCCGGTGCGGTGGGCCGCCCCCGGCGGGCTGGCCTCGCTCGCCGCGGATCTCGCCGCCGGGCTTAACGTCACCTGTGGGGCCGCTGTCAAAGACCTGACAGTTCTCGGCGGCACGGTCGTCCTGGCGATGCCGGCGCCGCAGGCGGCCCTGCTCCTGCCGGCCGCCGCGCCGCTCGCCGAGGCCCAGGACTGGCAGCCGTCCCTGGCCGTCGCGCTGCGCTACCGCCGCCGCTGCTGGAAGCCGCTGACCGGCGCGTTCGTCAACGATCACCCCGTCCTCACCACGGTGTGCGACGACGGGTCCCGCCGCGGCGACGGGGCTCCGGTACTGGTGGCGCACACCACACCGGCATTCGCCATCGAATCGGCCGTCGCGGACGTTGAGGCGGCCGTGAGGGAGTTGCTGGAGCTGCCCGACGCCGCGGTCTCCGTGGCCGCTCGGCGCTGGCCGGCGGCCCGCCCCACCCGGCCCTCGGAGTCCGCGTTTGCGCAGGTGGATGGCGTGTTCCTGGCCGGCGACGGGTTCGGCCGGCCACGGGTCGAGGCGGCCTGGCTGTCCGGCCGCGCGGTTGCCGCCGCGACAGTCGGAAACCAGAATCCGAAAACTCCACGAACGGCCAGCCGGCCGAGGTAGCCTCGTGGGCGCCAACGCTGTTGATATGTCCACAGTGGACCGATTTGGTCCCGGCATTATTCATTCATGTCGGTCGGGGAACACATCCGAGGCCGGCGGCGTTCGTTACACAACCACAGTCACCAAGAGAGGGTGAACGCCATGGCCATCAGCACCGACTACGACGCGCCACGCCACCCCGTCGGCACGGACCTCGCCGAGGACAGCCTCGAGGAGCTCACCGCCCGGCGGGCCAACGCCCAGTCGCCGTCCGTCGACGTCGACGACAGCGACACCGGCTTCGAGCTGCCCGGGGCGGAGCTTCCCGACGAGGAGCTCACCGTGCCGGTCGTGCCGATGCGGCTGGACGAGTTCCGCTGCTCCAGCTGCTTCCTCGTGCACCACCGCAGCCAGCTGTCCCGCGAGAAGAACGGCGCTCCGGTCTGCCGCGAGTGCGACTGATCCCGGTGAGGTCCCTGGTCGTTCAGGGGCGGCGGGCCGGCACCCGAATCCGGGTCAGGTCCTCCGCCACCACGACCTCACCTCCGAACACGCTCGCCGCTTCCTCGGCGAAGCGTGTCGGGTCGTCGTACCGCTGCGAGAAATGGGTTAGCACGAGCGTGCGCACCCCGCACTCGGCCGCGACCCGGGCCGCCTGACCAGCCGTCAGGTGCCCGTGCGCCGCGGCCAGACCGGCGTCGGCGTCCAGGTACGTCGACTCGATCACCAGCAGGTCGGCACCGTCGGCCAGCGCGTACACGCCGTCGCACAGGCGGGTGTCCATGACGAACGCGAAGCGCTGACCTGGTCGCGGCACGCTGACGTCCTCGACGGCCACCGCCCGGCCGTCGACCGTCACGCTGCCGTCGCGCTGGAGCGCCCCGACCGCGGGCCCCCGCACGCCGTGCCGCTCGAGCAGGTCGGGCAGCATCCGCCGGCCGTCCGCCTCGACGAGCCGGTAGCCGTAGGTCTCGATCCCGTGGTCCAGCTGCCGCGCTTCCAGCACCCAGCCTTTCCCATTGGCGATTTGCCCGCCTTTATCCACTTTGACCGGATTTATCGTAGCAACGTCGTAGAAAGCGGACGCATGCCGCAGGCGGTCGAAGTACACCTGGCCGCTCGCCGGGAAGTACGCCTCCACCGGGCGGGCCGCGTTGTCCAGGGAGATCCGCTGGATCACCCCCGGCAGGCCGAGGCAGTGATCGCCGTGGAAGTGCGTGACGCAGATGCGGGTGATGTCGCTCGCCGCCACCCCCACGCTCGTCATCTGCCGCTGGGTCCCGTCACCGGGATCGAACAGGATGCCCTCCTCGTCCCAGCGCAGGAAGTACCCGTTGTGGTTCCTGGCCTTGGTCGGCACCTGGCTGCTGGTCCCCAGCACGACGAGCTCACGCATCTGGGGGACCTTACAGTTGGCGGATGGTCGATGACTCCAAATTTGCGCTCGTGCTGGGCGGGGGCGGCGTCACGGGCGTCGCCTGGGAGATCGGGATGATCGCCGGGCTGGCCGCCGCCGGCGTCGACCTCACCGAGGCGGACCTGGTCGTGGGCACCTCCGCTGGCTCCGTCGCCGGCGCCCAGATCACCAGCGGCAAGCCGCTCGAGGAGCTGTACGAGCGCCAGCTCGCCCCCGCCACGGGTGAGATCGCCGCCCACTTCGGCGTCGGGACCATGCTCCGCTACGCGTCGGCCGGCCTGCGCCCCGGCGACGACCGGCAGGCCCTGCGACGGCTGGGGCACGCCGCCCGTACCGCCGACACCGTGTCCGAACAGAGCCGCAGGGACGTGATCGCCGGACGGCTCCCCAGCCACGACTGGCCGGACAGCCCCCGGCTCCTCATCACGGCCGTCGACGCCGAGACCGGCGAGGAGGTCGTCTTCGACCGCGACAGCGGCGTCGACCTCGTCTCCGCAGTGACGGCCAGCTGCGCCGTGCCGGTCGTCTGGCCGACCGTCACCATCGCCGGCCGCCATTACATGGACGGCGGCTCGCGCTCGGCGGCCAACGCCCACCTCGCCCGCGGGTACGACCGCGTGGTCGTCCTCGCCCCGACGACCACGTCGCTGCGCCGCTCCGGCCGGGTCGCCACCGAGCTCGCCGCGCTCGGCCCCGCCGTCCGCTCCGCCGTGGTCACCCTCGACGCCGACGCGCGGACCGCCATCGGCCGCAACGTCCTGGACCCCGCGAAGCGCGCCACCGCCGCCCAGGCCGGCCGCCGCCAGTCCGCCGCCGCTCTGGCCGCCGTCACGGCCGTCCTGCCTGACTGACCGGCGGGTCAGCCCGCGGGTGCGACCGGGGCGGTGCCGCAGATGAAGTGCGGCTCCGGGTCGTAGCGCCAGGAGAAGCGTTCCCGGCGCAGCTCCTTGCCGCCCTGCTTGAACACGCGCCACGCCTCCTGGGTGAAGCCCGGCAGGCCGTCGGTGGGATTGCAGTCGGTTTCGCGGAGGTACGTCGTGGGCGGCTGGACCACCTTCGTCCGCGGGCCGTACTCGAGGGCGATGTCGTAGCGCTTCGTGCCGTACAGGGTGACCGTGACCGACGTGTCGGTGGTGGCGGTGTCGATGAGCACCCCGGTCGGGGAGTCGTTGCGGAAGCGCAGGTCCAGCGACGGGAACACCACGGTCGCCTCGATCACCGACGGGTAGCGGTCGAACCAGTACGTGTGCGGGCGGTGCTCCACGTCCTGCAGGCCGGCGTAGAAGACCGCGTTGAACAGGGTGGTCGCGACCTGCGACACGCCACCGCCCGGCGAGTTCTTGATCTTCCCGTCCTCGATGCCGGGGGCGTCGACGTAGCCCTTGGCGTGGGTGCGCTGGCCGACGTGGCCGTTGAGGGAGAACGTCTGGTCCGGCAGGACGACCGCGCCGCGCAGGGCCTCGGCCATGGTGCGGATGTTGACGACGCGGGGCTGCCCGGCGACGAACTTCGTGGTGAAGGTCGACAGCTGCTCCTTGACGCCGAGCGCGCCCAGCTGCGCCGCGGTCACGGCGGCCGGCTTGGCCGCGAGCCCCACCTCGACCCGTCGCGGTGTCGCCGACGTACGCAGGACCGCCAGGATCGCCGGGCTCGCCGCCACCAGGTCGGCCTGCTGGCCGTCGACCTGCGGGCGCACGACCGGCCGGCCCCGCTCGACGGTGAACGTGGCGTCGGTCGCGGCGACCTCGACCTTGCCGAAGGCCGGCACCGCCTTGCGCAGGGCGGCCACGTCCAGCGACGGCTGGACGAGCCCGTCGGCGTCGGACTCCAGCTTCAGCGCCGCCGCGATGGCCGTCGCCGGGACGGTGACCTCACCCCGGGGCGTGGCCACGACCAGCGGCGCGGCGACGGCGGGCGTCGCCAGCTCGCCGAGCAGGCGGTCGACGTCGGCCTTGGTGCTGCGCGGCACGAGGTCCACGACCGGGAAGTCGACGGTGCCGCGGCGCAGCCAGCCGGCCTCCATGATCGCGCCGACCTTGTGCCGGTCGATGCCGCGGCCGCTGACCGGGTACACGGCGACGGGCTGCTGCTTGTCGAAGCGGACCGCGGGCAGGACCGGGGCGTCGCCCTGGGTGCCGAGGTGCGCCATCAGCGCCTCGTAGAGCCGGGTCGCGTCGGCGCGGACGACCGGGGCGACGCTGATCCCGCCGTGCAGCCACGCGAACGGGCCGGGCGTCGCGGCGACGGCGCGGTCGACGGTCGCCTCCACGTCCAGCACCAGCCCGACGGCGGCCGGGTCGACGGTGGCGCCGGCCGTGCCGACGCGGACCGCGACCGGGGCGGTGACCCGCTGCCGGAGGGTGTCGCGCAGCAGCCGCACCGCCTCGCCGCGGGAGTGGCCGCCGAGGTCGACGCCGAGGACGTGCACGCCGCGGTCGACGTCCTTCGCGTACGTGCTGACCGCCGTCACCACCGGCACCACGACCACCAGGGTCAGGGTCGCCGCGAGACGCCGCCGCCGACGGGCCCGCGCGCGCCGCACGATCGGCGGCACGACGGGACGCTCCTGCGGCGCGGTGGGAGCCAGCCGGCGCAGCCGGGACAGCAGGTCCGTTGCCATACAACGAACAATGCCCGATTTGTACCGTCTGTCTGGCTCGATCGGCCCCGATGTCCCCCAACGTGTCACTGTGATGGCGGCGCGTACTGCGGATATGCCGATCTCGGCCCGGGTCGCCGACCGGCAGCGACACTGATGGGCCTCGCTGGCAGGATGTACGGGTGCGGCAGTTCCGGACGTTGGCCATGCGTGTGCGCTCGCCTGAGGCGAGTGCCGCGATGACCCATGCCGCGCGCCGGATCGGCCTGCCCGTCGCCCAGCTCCCCGGCGACCCCGCCGAGGTGACCGGCCTGCGCTCCGCCGACGGCGTGGCGTGGCGGGCGGCCGGCGGCTACCTGACCACCCTCATCGCCGGCGGCGTCGACATCCGCCTGCACGGCGCCAACCCGAGCTGGTTCGCCGGCCTCCCCCGCGACGTCACCGGCCGCGACGTCAGCCTGGTCACCGTCGGCGAGGCCCCCGACCTCGTCGGCCCCCGCCCCGCGGTGGCGAAGCTGGCCGACGAGAAGCACCCCGCCTTCTCCGCCGCCTGGGTCCGCGACGCCGACGACCTGCGCAACCGCCTGCGCACCGCCCGCCTGCCCGCCGACAGCACGCTCATCATCATGGACCACTGGCTGGACCTCGCCTCCGAGTACCGCGTCTTCACCATCGGCCGCGAGCCGGTCGCCTGGTCGCCGTACGTCGTGGAGGGCGAGGAGTGGAGCCCGACGCTGCGCCACCACCGCGCCTCCTGGCACGACGAGGCCGCCACGTTCGTCGCCCTGATGCT
Source organism: Dactylosporangium sp. NPDC049742 (assembly GCF_040674675.1). Lineage (NCBI taxonomy): Bacteria > Bacillati > Actinomycetota > Actinomycetes > Micromonosporales > Micromonosporaceae > Dactylosporangium > Dactylosporangium sp. NPDC049742. Next base: position 48,567 of record NZ_JBFANF010000024.1, read on the forward strand.
CGCCGCCCTCCCCGACGGCGACGTGCCCCCGACCGCCGTCATCGACGTCGGCCGCACCGACGCCGGCGACTTCGCCGTCCTCGAGGTCAACAACGTCTGGAGCTCGGGCCTCTACAGCTGCGACCCCGACGGCGTCCTCCGCGCCGTCCTCGCCGCCAACGACCCCGACTGCGCCCCCCGCTGGCGGTGGCAGCCCGCCCCCGCCCTCGGCGCCTGACCGGCCGCCCCCGGATAACCGTCACCGCTGGAGGAACGGCCAGCGGGTGAGTCGAGCTTCGCGGCGCCCGACCTCTCCGGCGGGCGGGGGCACGTCGTGGTCACCGCGGCCGGCGTCACCGAGTTCGCCTACGAGCGAGGCAACCTGGTCGCGCCGGTGAGCCTGCCGTCGTCGCTGTTCACCCGGGCGCTGATCGACGGCATCCGCACCGGCGCGGCCGACCTCGACCAGGACGGTCCCATCGACCTCGACGAGCTCTACGTGTTCGTCGAGCGGCGGGTGGTCGCCGCTCACCCCGACCAGCATCCCAACCGGTGGCACTCCGGCAGCCGCGGCAAGATCTACGTCACGCACAGCACCCGGCGCCGGATCCGCCCCGGCACGCTGCCCGAGCACATCCGCGACCTGCTGGACCACGGCGCCGCCGGCGTCCGGCTGGCCGCGGTCCTCGAGCTGCGGGACATCGCCGAGGGGACCGACCTCCCGCAGGCCGCCGCCGCCCGGGCCACGCTGGCGCGCCTCGCCCACGACGACAGCCGCAAGGTCTCCCTCGCCGCCCAGGACGCGCTCGCCGCGACGGCGGTCCAGCTCTCGCAGTCGACCGCCGACCTCGGCATCGCCGGTGCCAGCTCGGCGCCCGTGACGCAGGTGCAGCTCAAGGGCGGCCCGCCCGCCCACGCCTCGACGGTGCTCGCACCGCCGGCGATCCGGGCCCGCATCGTCGGCGACACGCTGCACCTGCGGCTGAGCGGGGACCGGCCGGGCCCCGTCGACGCAACGGTGACCGTGACCGGTCCGGCCGGCGACGCCACCGTCCAGGCCACCGGCTGGGTGGCGCTGGACCCGGGGCTGCCGGCGGCCGCGGCGGTGTCGCTCGCCGGGTCGCTCACGGAGCATCCGCGGGACCAGGCCTGCGCACTCGCCGCCGCGGCGTGGGCGACACATCACGCGGGCGACACGACCCTGGCACGGACCCTGCTCGACCGCGCCGGCGCCACCGCCGCCGACATCGCCGACCCGCTGTCGCACGCCCTCGTCGCGGCGCTGGTGAACTGGACCGGCGCCCGCTGCGGCGACGCCCGGCGAGCCACCCGGGTGCCGGGTGACCTCGCCGCCGCGGTCCGGATCGTCTGCACCGACCCGCGCGACCGCACCATCGCGCTGGCCGCCCTCGCGTGGCCCGCTCATGCCGGGTCCTCGGACCCGGCGCCGCCTCACGGTCCGTCCTGGTGGCCGATGGTCCACGGGGCGCTGCGCTGGCTGGCCGGGGGTCTCGGCTCCGCCGGCCGGTCGGCGCCACTCCTGGACGAGGCGCACCGGAACTTCGAGGCGATCCACAAACCCGGCGACCTGCCGTTGGCGAGCCTGGTCGTCGACCTTGCCGGCGTTCGCACTGGACGGTCCATGAGTGGACTGGAGCTCTTCGACGACCTGTTCGAAGTCATCAACAGGTACGACAAGGACCCGTGGTCCCGCACGATGCAGCATCTCGGGCTCGCCTGGCTGGCGGCCGTGCTGGCCGGCGGACCGGCGCGACGGCCCCGGCCGCTGGACCGGGAGGCACTCGCCGGCTTCCTGACCCGCCTCACCGGCGCCGACCTCACCGACCACGCCGGCCTGCGGTTGCAGGGCCTGAGGGCGCTGGATCATGCCGAGGCCGCCGCGGAGCTCGAACCGGAATGGCGGCCGTTCGTGCACGCGGCGGCGGCCTGGCTCGCCGTGTGCCTCGGTGACCGGCAACGGCTCGACACCGTTGCGGCCGCCGCCGAGGCCGCAGTCAACGATGACGAGTCCGATCTCGAACCGATCGCCTGGGCCGCCACCGCGTGGGCGATGCGGGCCTCCGGCGATGACGGCGCCGCCGACGCGATGCTCACCTGGGCCGCCGAGGCGGCCGAGCAGCTGGACACGTGGGACAGGTTCGCCACGCTGCTCATTGCCGCCGTAGCCACGCGCCGCGCCGACGGCGAGGCGGTCGCGCGCTCCAACGCTGCCGTCGTCGCCGCGACGGATGCGTTCGCGGGTCCGGCCCAGCGTTCGGTTGGCCGGATCGCACCGGCCTGGCTGCTCGTCAGGTCCGGCGAGAACAGGCGGGCCCTCGCGATGCTGGCGGACGTCGAGCAGCCGTCCCCGCAGTCGAGGACGAGGGCCTGAGGACCATCTGCAGGGCTGTCGCGTCCTGGGTCGGCACCCAGGCGGGCGACGGCCGGTCGGCGGGCAGGCTCTTCACCGACCTGGCGGACCTCACTCGCGCCGACGACCCCGACGACTGGCTCAAGGCGTGGCTGCTCGGCGTGGTGGCCTTGCTGGAAGGCGTTGCCGCCCGCGCCCCTGGCCACGGCGCGTCCGTCGCGCTCGACGAGGATCCGTTCCTGCGGGCGCTGACGCTGACGTGCACCGCGTTGCTCAGGCGCCTGGACGGTGACGACGTGCCGGCCCAGCGGGCGCTCAGCGAGGCGTACGCCGCCGTCCAGCACATGAGCAGCGGCCCCGGACAGGCCTGGCTGCTGGCCGCCGTCTCGTGGATCGCGGCCCGGGACTGAGCGGGCCGCGGCGCGGGGACCCGCGAAACCCGGGTGACACGTCCGGGACACTGGAGGGCATGACACCGGAGAATGTGCTGCTGGCGGGGATCGTGGGCTCGACCGCGTACGGGCTGGCGGGGCCGGGGTCCGATGTGGACCGGCTCGGGGTGTTCGCGGCGCCGACGGTGGCGTTTCACGGGCTGCACCAGCCGGTCGAGTCGGTGGTGTCGGCGCATCCTGACGTGACGCTGCACGAGGCCCGCAAGTACTGCGGCCTCGCGCTCGGCGGCAACCCGACGGTGTCGGAGCTCATGTGGCTGCCGGAGGAGCTGTACGAGACGCGCACGCCGCTCGGGGACGAGCTGATCGCGATCCGGGCGTCGTTCCTGTCGTCGAAGCGGATCCGGGACGCGTACCTCGGCTACGCGACGCAGCAGTTCCGGAAGCTGGAGTCGCGCGGCGACGGGTCGTTCTCGTCCGAGACGCGGCACCGGACCGCGAAGCACGCCCGGCACCTGCTGCGGCTGTGCTGGCAGGGGTACACCGCGTACACGACCGGCGTGATCCACATCCGGCTGGAGGAGCCGCAGCGGTTCCTCGACTTCGGGGAGCGGGTCGCGGGCGGTGACGTGGACGCCGCGCGCACGATGCTCGCCGACTACGAGGCGAAGTTCGACGCGACGCCCGGCGTGCTGCCGGCGTCGCCGGACGAGCGGGTCGCCGAGGACTGGCTGCTGCGCGTCCGGGCCGCGTTCCTGCCTCAGAGGTCGTGAGCGCGGAGCAGGGCGCGCAGGCCGAGCGCCGTCCGTAACGCGTCGCCCTCCGGGGTGTCGGCGATGTCGTCGACGACGCACGCGGTACCGACGAAATCCGCACCGACCTCGAGCACCATGTCCCGGGTCGCCTCGGCCTGCGTGCCGCTCTCCACCCAGTCGTCCACGCAGAGCACCCGGTCGCCCGGCCGGACCAGGCCGCGGCGGAAGCTCATGACACCGCCGCCGCCATGGTACGAACCGGGCAGCGCTCTGCGTACGAAGCCCGGATCGGGGCCGGACGCCGCGCGGTCGTTCTTGCGCACCTCGACGAGCCCGACGCCGAGGTGCGCCGCGACGAGCGCGCCGAGCAGGCTGCCCCGCGAGACGGGCCCGGCGACCAGCGTCGGCGCCCCGGGCACGAGCCCCGCGACGGCGGCGGGCAGGTCCCGCAGCACCACCGGGTCCCGCCACCACTCCGTCACGTCCGCCCAGGCCACGTCCGAGTACGGCGCACGCCGCCAGTGGAAGCCGACCTGCAGCCGGCCCACGAGATCAACCACGCGGCTACCGTACGGCAGCGACCGCCGCGTCAGGTCCGCCGCGCCACAGCGTGCCCGACTCGGTGAAACCGGCGTCGCGCAGGGCGTCGAGGTGCCAGCTGACCGGCGGCAGGAACTCCGCGCTCGCGCCCTTGGGGTGGATGACGGCCCGGTCCGCCGTCAGCGGGCCGAGCACCGGGTCGGCGGCGGCGAGGTCCCACCACGCGGACCAGGTCGGCGCGGCGCCGGCGGCGTACCTGGCGTCCCGCCGCGCGTCGGCGGAGGCGACCAGCTGCTTGGTGAGGCCGGGCAGCTGCGGGTCCGGCATGTGGTCGGCGTTGACGAGCAGGCCGCCGGGGCGCAGGACGGTCCGCAGCTCGGCGTACAGCACGCGCAGCCGCTCGGCCGGCAGCCAGTGCAGGGCCGTCGCGGCGAGCACGGCGTCGTATCCGGCGTGCGGCAGGGCGCCGGTCCAGGCCGGGTCGCGCAGGTCGGCGGTCACGATCTGGGCCCGGTCGCGCAGTGACGCCCGGGCGATGCACAGCAGCACGGGATCGACGTCGAGCAGGGTGACCTGGGCGCCGGGCAGGCGGCGCAGCACGCGGAGCGCGATCGATCCCGTGCCGCCGGCCAGGTCCAGCACCCGGGGCGGATCCTCGGTGACCGCTTCCACGGCGTCGATCATCGCGGCGATGCGGTGCTCCCGGTCCGGCATGAACGCGGACTGCTGCAGGTCCCAGCTTTCCTGCCACGCACCGGGGTCGGCGACGTAAGGAGTCATACCCATCACGCTAGTTACCCCACGGATCGATGTCCAGCGTTACCCGGCGACCGTGCTCAGCGCCCGCTCCGGCTCCGCCGGCGTGTGCATCCGCCGGTCCACGGCGAACACCAGCCCCGCGGCGGCCGTCGCCGCGACCGCGAGCACCAGCCAGAACGGGACGGGCGTGCTGAGCAGGTACACCGCGACCGGCGGCCCGATCGTGTTGCCGACCTGGAACGTCGCCCACGCGGCGCCGGTGGCCCGGCCCAGGGTGCCGGGGGGTGCCAGCCGCTCCACGAGCGTGTAGAACGCCGGGCTGTAGGCGCACTCGCCGAGCGCGAACGTGACCATCATGACGACGAGCAGCGTGGTCCTCGCCCCGCCGCTCACGGCGCCCGCGGCGTAGCCGAGCAGCCACGCGCCGGCCCACGCGAGGCTCATCGCGATCAGCGCGCGGGTCTTGTGCACCCGCTCCACCCAGCGGGACACCGGCAGCTGCCCGGCCAGCACGACGAACGTGCCGACGGCGTACAGCGCGCCGACCAGCGTCGTGGAGCCGCCCAGGTCGGTGCGCACGGCGAGCGGCACGCCGCTCTCCAGCTGCGCCATCCCGAACGTCACCAGCAGCAGCTGCGCGACCAGCAGCAGCACATAGCTGCGCCCGGGCCGGAACCGCGCCAGGGTCTTCCGCTGGGACCCGACCGCGTCGGCGTCCTCCGGCAGCGGGACGAACACGGCGATCACCACGGCGTACAGCGCGCAGCTGACGCCGTCGGCGGCGAACAGCCACCGGTAGGTGGCGTCGGTCGCGCCACCCAGCAGCAGGCCGCCGAGCCCGCCGCCGACGCCCAGGCCGACGTTGAGCAGCAGGTACCGCATCGACATCGTGCGGACCTTGACCTCCTCGCTGCCGCTGAGCCTGGCGATGATCGGGACCACGGCCGGCAGGAACAGCCCGGTGCCGACGCCGATGACGAGCAGCGCCGCCAGCTGGGCGGCGTAGCCGCGCCCGGCCGCCAGCAGCAGCCACCCCGCCGTCTGCACCAGCAGCGCGCCGACGGCGACCGCCCTGGGCGAGCGCCGGTCGACGAGCGCACCGCCGTACACGGACATCGGCACCGCGGCGCCGGCGAGCACGAGCAGCAGCACCGCCGTCTCGCCCGCCGGCAGCCCCTGGAACTGGTGCAGGTAGATCGCCAGGAAGGGGTAGCAGAGCCCGGTGCCGATCGCCGACAGCCCGTACCCGCCGACGAACCACCACGCGGGGCGGCTGAGCCGCCGGTCCGCGCGGCCGGGTCGAGCCTTGCCCATGCCAGCTCCTTCGCTGCTCGTCTTCGCTGCTCGTCTTCGCGGCTTGTCTTTGCTCTTGTCAGGCGGTGCCTCGGACGTGCCGCACCATGTGGTCGAGGCGGTCGAGGACCTCCGACTCGGTGGCGCCCTCCACCGTGACGGCGGCGACGGCGTCGCTCCACCGGGTCGGCCGCGGCAGCACGTCGCCCGGGCGCCGCAGGTACGCCAGATCGACCAGCCACGGCACATCCGGCGCCGCGGGGGTCGCCTCCAGCACGCCGCCGGGCTGGTAGACCATCACGTAACCGATCAGCGGCACCGGGTCCGCCGCCGGGTCTTTCGCCGGGACCGGCAGGGCGTCGCCCAGCTGCGCCATGACGGCGGCCTCGTCGAGGTCGACGCCCGTCTGGTGCCGGAAGCCGGGGATGATGCCGCCGCCGCCCGGGCGGCCCGCGATCTCGCAGAACACCACCTCGCCGGTGCGGTCGAGGAACATCTCGTGGTGGGTGACCCCGCTGAACCACGGGAAACACTTCAGCACCGCGGCGTTGAACGCCAGCAGCGCCTCCCGCTCCGGCCCGGGCCCGATGTTGTGGTCCCGGCAGGGCGCCGCGTCGTGGTAGCTCGTGGTCGGATCGACCGTCCTGGACACCGTGGCGACGACGGGCTCGCCGTCCCGCACGACGCTGTCCACGTGGTGGAGATTACCATCGATGAACTCTTCGACCTCGTAGTTCGCCCGATCGAGGCCGGGGTTCGCGTCCAGCACCGGCCGCAGCTGCTCGATCCGGTCGAGGACGAACACGCCGGTCGACGCCATCCCCTCCGTCGGCTTGAGCACCACCCGGCCGTGCCGTTCGAGCAGCCTGGCGACCGCCTCGGGGCTGAAGGGCTCGTGCCGCGGCACCCTGACGCCGAGCCCGCCCACGTGCTCCTTCATCCGCAGCTTGTTGCGGACCAGCAGGGTGCGCTCCTCGCTCAGCCCGGGGATCCCGAGCCGGTCGCGGAGCCGGGCGGCGGGCAGCAGCAGCCGCTCGGAGATGGCGACGACGAGGTCCAGGGGGCGGTGCCGGTGCACCATCTCCCCGGCCTCGAGCATGAGCGGCACGTCGTCGAGGTCGATGCCGATCACCGCGTCGATCTCGGCGCCGGACACCTCGCCGACCTTGGCGCGGTCGGTCAGGACCGTCACCGCGAACCGGTCGGCGGGCATGAACGGCGAGCCGTCGTGGCGACGGTAGTGGCTGTAGCCGATCCGGTCGATCAGCAGCACCCGCCGGCGGTCGTCTGCGGACATGGTCTTCTCCTATGCCTGGAAAGGGTTTCAGCCGACCGCGGTCGGGGCGGCCGTCCGGTCCTGGCCGCTGCGGGCCGCGTACTCCTGGTACCGGGCGCCCAGCTCCAGCGCGTGCTCGGCGCAGTCCGCCAGCCGCATGGTGCGGCAGTCGTACCCGAGCGACTCCCGCATGATCCCGGCCGACTCCTCGGTGAACTCCACCGTGCCGTCGGGACGGATCCGGTCGATGCCGTCGCGGCGCTGCCCGGCCTCGTTCACCGCGACGGCGTCGCCGAGGCCGACCGACGCGGGCAGGTCGAGGGCGACCGCGCCGTGGCCGATGCGCACCGGATACCCGCCCGGCAGCCCGCCGACCCCCGGCGCGTGGGCCTGCGCGGCGTCGCCGTGCAGCAGCGGACGCAGCACGCTGAGCGCCGACGCGGCCGTCATCAGCTGCCCGGCCATCCCGCCGAGCCGGCGGTGGCTGCTGGTCAGCGGTAGGAACAGCGTGCCGGCGTCGACGTCGGCGGTGCGGTCCGCGCCCTTGACGGTGACCTGCAGCCGGAACGTGTCTGGTTCGGCGTCGCCGGTACGGGAGACGTGATGGCTCACGTAGTGGTGCGCCACGAACCGCACGCCGACGTCGCGCACGGGCACGCCGAGCCGCTCGGCGGCGATCAGCCGCAGCGCCGGCACGTTGTTGGCCACGTTCCCGATGCCGGCGTCGGGCGCCAGCCCGGCCGTGTGCAGGACCGGGTGGACGGCGTCGGGGTACGCGGCGTTGACCACGACGGGCCTGACCCCGGACCGGCGCACGGCCGTCATCAGGCGCAGCGCCGGCGTCAGGTGCATCGGCAGCCAGGGGCCGAAGTTCGCCCGGTACAGGCGCTGGAACGCCGCGGGCGGCAGGGTGCCGATGACCCACCACGATTGCAGGCTCGCCGCGTTGAAGATGACGTCGGGGCGCAGCGCGGCGATGGTCTCCGCGGTGGCGTCGACGTCGTCGAGGTCCACCCGGCGGCCGTCGACGACGGGCTGCCGGCCGACCTGCAGCGCGGCCAGCCGGGCGAGGTTGACCTTGCCGCGGACCTCGGCGTCACGACGGCCGCCGAGTGTGACGGCGACCGGCCGGAGGTCGCGGGCCAGCTGGTACAGGACCTGACCGGCGAGGTCGCCGGCACCGACGATCAGCAGGCGGGGCATCGGCTCCGTCACCGGGCACCTCCCGTCCCGGCGGGCGTGGAGACCAGTCGTGGCAGGTGCCGCATGTCGTCGAACGTCGGCACGCCTTCCGCGGCGAGCAGGTCCGCGTACGGCCCGTCCGCGTACCCGAGCGTGCGCATGCCGGCGGCGAGCCCGGCCCGCACACCGACGAGGCTGTCCTCGACCACCACGCACGCCGCGGGCGCCACCCCGAACGCCGCGGCCGTGTGCAGGAACAGGCCCGGGTCCGGTTTCCAGCTGCCCACCTCGTACGCGGAGAACGCCCGCCCGGCGAACCGCGCCCACAGCCCGGTGGCGCGCAGCCGCTGCTCGATGATCGCCGCCGGGCTGCTGGACGCGACGCACATCGGCAGGTCGATGCGTTCGAGCGCGTCGGCGACCCCGTCGACGGGGCGCATGCTCTCCCGGGTCAGCTCCTCGCAGCGCGCCCGCACCGCGGCCACGAACCCCTCCTCGACCGGGGCACCGATCAGGCCTTCGACGAAGGTGACGCAGTCGGCCATCTTCTTGCCCCGGAACTCGACCTCCGCCTCCTGGAGCGTCAGCGCCGCCCCGGCCCGGCACGCCAGCTCCCACAGCGCCTGCGACTCCGCGCCCTGGCTCTCCACGAGCACCCCGTCGAGGTCGAGGACGAGCAGCTCGGCGGCGGTCATGCCGCGTCCCGCAGGGTCGCGACGATCTCCCACCGGCGCAGCAGGTCCGCGTCGTGGTACGCCAGGAACTGCTCGAACATCCCGACGTAGTTGGCGCCGTCCTCGTCGCCCATCTCCGCGCGCAACGCCGCCTCCCGTTCGCGGAGCCGGCCGAGGTACGCCCGGAAGTACAGGCCGTCGATGTCGGTGCGGTCGGCGGTCGCGACGGTGAACCCGGCCTTCTCCAGGACGCCCTCCCAGTCGGCGTGGGGCAGGAACAGGCCCGGCTGGAGGTCCACCTCGCGGTCCCGGTCGGACCGGTCCGCGAGGATCCGGGTGAGCAGCAGCACGGCACTGCCGGAGTCGCGGAGGACCCGCCGCCACTGCGGCACCGCGGTCTCGGGGGCCGACCAGTACCCGGAGCCGAACGCCAGCACCGCGTCGAACTCGTCGCCGAACCCGCTCAGCTCGCCCAGGTCCCCGACGACGAACGTGGTCCGTGGGCCGCCCGGGTGCCCCGCGGCCCGTTCGGTGGCCACCTCGACCGCCGCCGGGCTCAGGTCGACGCCGACCACCTCGCAGCCGGTGGCCGCGGCCAGGGCGAGGCTGAGCCCGCCGGTGCCGCAGCCCGCGTCGAGCACGCGGGAGCCCGGCCCGAGCCCGAGGCGCTCCGCCAGGGCCCGCACGTAGTGCGGGGTGACGTTGCTGTGCTGCCCGACGAAGCCGGGCCCGAGCACGGCCGCCCGCGCCTCGTCCATGGCCCGCACGCGTTGCAGCCGGTCCCAGCCCGCGGCCACCTCCTCCAGCGTCTCGTCCCGCCCCGGGTCACGCAGCCGCACCTGCAGGTGGTCGCAGGCGGCGAGCAGGTTGGCCCGCAGCTCCTCGCGGTCGCCGGCCTGGGCGATGACGGTCGCGACCCGCTGGCTCATGAAGTCCTCGGGCGGGAGCTTCACCCGGTCGCCGGCGCCGAGCAGCACCGCGACCTGGACGACGCCGGGCACGGCGAGCGCGGCGCCGAAGCCGGTGACCTCGTCGATCTCACCCGCGGTCCGGGCGAAGGCGGACCGGACCCCGGCGACGATGCCGGTCGGGGTGCCGGCGGGGGCCATCGGAGTCCCCGTCGCGACGCGGACGATGTCGGCGCAGAAGTCCACGCCGGTGGCGAGCGGCACCAGGTGCGAGGCGATCATGCCGCCGCCGGCCCGCCCGGCGATCTCCACGAGGCGGGCGCGGCCCCGGCCGTCGACCTTGCACTCCAGGTGGAACGCGCAGTCGTCCATCCCGAACGCGGCCACGACCGCCCTGGTCAGCTCGCCGACCGCGGCCAGCGCGGCCGGGCCCAGCGCGCTGGGCTGCACGTGCTCGACCTCGATGTGGTGCGGCGCGGTCGTGACCTTGTCGGTGACCGCGACGAGGCGGACCTCCCCGTGCTGGACGAGGCCCTCGACGCTGTGCTCGGTGCCGTCGAGGCACTCCTCGTACAGCCAGCGGTGCTCGGTCCCGGCGAACATCGGGTCCCCCGACCCGGTGGTGTACCGCCGCAGGACGTCCCACGCCCGGCGGGCGCCGGCCTCGTCGGCGACCTCGAAGATGCCCTTGCTGCCGGATCCGGTCAGCGGTTTGAGCACCGCCGGGAAGCCGATGCGCGCGATGGCCCCGGCGAGACTCTCCTCACCGTCGACCAGCTCGAACGCGGGAATGAGGTCGGGCCGGTCCGCGAGGGCCTGCCGCCCGGCGTGCTTGTCCCGCACCAGGCGGGCCGCGCTGTCCCGCAACCCGGGCAGGCCGCGGTCCTCCGCGATCCGCGCGACCAGCCGCACGTCCCGGTCCGACCAGGTCACGACGCCGCGCACGGCCGCCCGCTGGACGAGCGCCGCGGCCGCCCGCCGGGCCGCCGGCACGTCGAACGTGTCCACCAGCTCGACGTCGTCGACCAGCGACAGCACCGTGCCCCGCGGGATCCGGTCGGCGAGCAGCGCCACTCGCAGCCCGGCCCGCCGGGCCGCGAGCAGCACCGCGTTCGCTTCGAGCTGGTACGGCCTGAGATTGACGAACATCACGCTGGATGTCACTGCGGGACCACCTTTGCATCGGATGGCGTCGGGGCGTCCGGGTAGCCGCCCAGGGAGGGGTTGTCCATCAGGAACCGCACGGCGGCCTCGGCCGGCGGGCGCAGGCCGGTGTACCGCTCCGGCCGCCAGCACGCCTCGCCGGCCGTGGTGTGGACGTCCGGGTCGCCGGCGAGCCCCAGCGCGGCCCAGAGCCGACCCGCCCAGCCCGGTGCCAGCGGCGCGGCGAGGACCGCGAGCGTCCACAGCTGCGCCCAGGCGGTGCCCGGGTCGTGCCGCCGCCCGTCGCCGCCGGCCGCCGCCAGCCGGTCGACCCAGTCGCCGAGCACGCCCACCGCCGCGGCCGGGTCGGTGACCGGCAGGCGCAGGCAACGGTCCTGGGCGGCGAGCGCCTCGACGGCACCCGGCGCCTCCGCGGGGGTCGCCGGAGGGCCCTCGACCAGCGCGGCCGAGCGGTCCGCCACGACCCGGTCGAGCCGCTCCGCCCACCCGGCGGCGAACCGGGCGAACGTGTCGCAGCGGAAGTCCTGGCTCTTCGTCAGCGGGCTGAGGCTCGCCAGGTACAGCCGGGCACAGTCGACGTCGAGCCCGGCCGCGACGTAGTCGCCGACCCAGATCGTGTGCCGCCGCGACGTGGAGAACTTCGCCCCGTGCAGGTCCAGGAACTGGTTGAACAGGAAGAAGTCGAACGGCCGGAAGTCCAGCCCGCGGGTCGTCAGGCCGAGCAGCACCAGCCACGGCATGACGGCGTCCAGCCCGCCGGCGGCCACCGTGATCACGTCGGAGCCCGCGGACATCGGATTCGCCACCCCGTGCCGACTGGCCGCGAAGTCACCGATCACCTTGCTCGCCGCGACGAGGCCGGTGCCGTAGCTGTAGTGCACGGACCCGTGATCCGGGCCGGCGAGGGGCCACGGCACGCCCCAGCCGATCGGGTACGTCAGCCGGATGCCGGCCGGGTTCCACCGCTGGTACTCCTCGACGATCGGCAGGTACGTGTCGACCTGGCCGATCCGCTCGGCGCACCGCTCCACCCGCATCCCGGCCGCCGGGGCGGCGAACGCGCTGGTGACGGTGACGGCCGAGAGCGTCCCGCCCGGCAGCGCGCCGGCCCCCTGGCCCGGCCTCAGGCCCGGCACCGCTCGCGGCGCCGGCTCGCGCAGGTCCGTCGGGCCGAACCAGGTCCCGCACTCCTCGCACGAGTTGCCGGTGGCCGGCGCCGCGCACTTCGGGCACTTCCCGCTCAGCCAGCAGCCGACGAGCGGGCGCCCGGCGGCGGCGTCGAACCACAGCCGCTCCGCCCGCAACCGCAGCCGTCCCTCGGCGTGCAGGGCATGGACCAGCGCGTCGCTGTAGCGTCGGTGCTCGGCACGGTGCGGCGCCGCGTGTACGTCGAGGTAGTCGTCCTGCACGACACCGAAGTCGGCCAGTGCCGCGGTGATGCGACCCTGGTAGTCGCCGGCCACGACCATCGGGTCGCGGCGTTCCTTCGCCGCGGTGAAGAGGATGTTCGACTCCCACGAGTCGGACGTGCCGATCGCGAGCGCCTCGTGGCCCCGCGAGCGCAGGTACCGCCGCAGCACGTCACCACGCAGGAACGGCCCCGCGATGTGCCCGAGGTGCAGCGGCCCGTTCGGCGTCGGATACCCGGCCAGCACCAGGTGCCGCGACCGGCTCGCGTACTGGCGGCGCAGCTCACCGAACATCCCGACCCCCCGCTCCGACGCCCGCCGCTTCGGTGCCCGCCGCTTCTGTGGCTGGCGGGGCGGGTGGCGGGATGGCGGTGGTCAGGGCGGCGACGACCCGGTCGGCGACGGCCGGGCCGAGGCGGATGCCCGAGCCGCCCATGCCGCGGGCGTCGACCACCCGGCCCGCCGCCGTGACCGTCACCATGGGTGCGCCGTCGTGCGGATAGGCGTCGTGGCCGACGTGGGCGCCGACGACCGCCGCGGCCAGCGCCGGGCTGCGCCTGGTGAGGGCGCGCCGGCCCTCGTCGAGGTCGGCGGCGGTGACTGTCGGGTCGAGCGGGGCGCCGGGGACCGCGAACGACTCCCGCCGGAAGCTCACCGTCAGCCCCGCGTCGCCGGGCAGGATGAACAGCTCGTCGTCGATGAAGTCGAGCATCGGCAGGCCGGCGCCGGGGTGGTCCACGGTGAGGGCGGCGATGCGCTTCACGGGCTGGGCCGGTGCCGCGCCGGGCCACACCGGGCACCAGCCACCCGCTGCCACGGCCACGGACCGGGCGTGCACGGCGTGCCCCGACGCCAGGACCACCCGCACCGCGCCCGGCTCCGGCGAGATGGCGACCACCTCGCACCCCTCCCACAGCGCCGAACCCGGCCCGCTCAGGTGGAGGTCGAGCAGCGCACGCGTCAGGCGGGCGGCGTCCACGGCGTAGCAGTCGCCGGAGGAGGCGAGCACCTCCTCGTCGGGGTCGACGCGCAGGTCGCCGGCGCGCTCGCGGACGGTGGCGACCCGCTCCGCGGCGACCGGCCGCAGCGGCCCGCCCTGCCACGCGTCGAGGAAGCCCGGCACGTTGTGGCGGCGCAGCACGAACCAGACCTCGAGCGGGCGCACGAGCCCCGCCTCCCGCCACCGGGCCGCGCCGGCGAAGTAGGCCTGGCCCGGGCCGACCAGCGGCGTCCTGCCCGGCACCCCGCCGAGCGGCACGCACACACCGGCCGACCGGCCGGTCGCCCCGGCCGCGGCCGTCGAACGGTCGAGGACCAGCACGGACGCGTCGGGGTGGATCCGCCGGTACCGCTCGAGCACCAGCGCTCCCGTCATGCCCGCACCGACGATCACCAGGTCCCGGTGGCCGCGCACCGCTCAGCCCCACCAGACGGAGTAGACGCTGAGCACCTCGGTGCCGTGGTTCTCGATGCGGTGTGCGGTGTCCGGCGGGATCCTCAGCACGTCTCCGCCGCGGACCTCGGCGGTCTCGCCGCCGCAGGTGAAGCGGCCCACGCCGGCGCTGACGAGCCAGATCTCGTGGGCGTCGTGCCGGTCCACCTGGGTCGCGCTGCCCGGGTTGACCGTCCACCAGGACGCCTGGAACGGCGCGGCGGGCAGGTCGGCGGCGGACGTCAGGTCGATGAGGTGCAGCTCGTCGCCCTCGTCGGTGCGCTCCGTCAGCTCCTTGGCCAGTGACACGATCAACGGTGCGTCCTTTCCGTCTGCGGATGAGCCCGCGGCACCGGCGGCCGGCCAGAGGGCGGACTCCGCGGCGCCGGTGCGGTAGACCTCGCGGCCCAGCAGGCTGTTGACGATGGTGGCGCTGCGCCACGGCCCCAGGCTGAGGTTGGGATCGGCGATGCCGTGCGTGTGCTCGGCCCCGTTCTGCAGGTAGATCGAGCCGAGCGCGGCGCCCTTCCAGCGCACGCTGTAGTCCAGGTTGGTCTTGACGTCGGCGAGGTCGTCGGCGCCGAGCAGCGGCCGCAGGAAGTCGGGCACCACGTGCCGGTAGCCCGTCGCCAGGACCACCAGGTCGGCGTCGAGGGTCTCGCGCTGCCGGGAGATCAGGTCGTCGAGCGTGACCCGCAGGCCCTGGCCCGTCCTGGTCAGCCCGACGAGCTCGGTCGAGGTGCGCAGGCGATACGCGACCCGTGCCGCGCTGAGGTAGTCGACCTCGTAGAGGCGGCGGTAGATGCGCTCCAGCAGCCCTTCGGAGATGCCGTTGCTGGCGGTGCGCTGCCGCTCCAGCAGCCGCCGGCGCACCTCGTCGGGCAGCTGGAAGTACTGGTGGACGAACTGGGGGTTGAACCACTCGTTGGCGAAGGCCGAGTCGTCCAGCGGCAGGAACCCGTGCTGGCGGGCGACCCACGTGATGTGTGCGGGCAGCTCGTCGCCGCGGCCCAGCAGGTGGTCGACGATCTCGGCGCCGCTCTGGCCACCGCCCACCACGACGACGCGCCGGCCCGCCGACGGCGGGTCGGCCGTGCCGAACTCGCTGGCGTGGATCACCTGCGGCCCGAGCCCGGTGGCGCACGCGGGCACGAACGGCTGGTGGCCGACGCCGACGACGAGGTTGCGGGCGCGGACCTGCCGCTGCTGGCCGACGCGCACGACGAAGCTGTCACCGTCGTGCTCGACCACGCCGACCCGCTGCCCGAACCGGACGAACGGCAGGCTCCGCGCCACCCAGGCGTAGTACTGCTGGAACTCCTCCCTGGTGACCGGTGCGTCGCGCCGGGCGATGAGGAAGCGGTACATGCGCTGGTGCTCGGCGAGGAAGTTCAGGAACGAGTAGCGACTGGTGGGGTCCACCGTCGTCACCAGATCCTTCAGGAACGACACCTGCAGCTGCGCACCGGGCAGCAGCATCCCGGGGTGCCAGGAGAATGACGGCCGGGCCTCGAGGAAAAGCTTTTCCACGTCGTCCAGCGGTGCGAGCAGCGCGGCCAGGCTCAGGTTCGAAGGACCGAGCCCGATGCCACAGAGATCTAATACATCACTATCGATAGACATCAATGCGTTATTGCCGAATCTTGGCATGCGGTCAGGCCCTTTCGCGCACGTGAATACACCGCGCCACCGCCCGCCATCAGGGCAGCAGTGAGCGGAACCTCGACACAGAGGGCAGGAGGTCGATCAAGAGATCACGGGACGCGGAAGCTCCACGGCGACGGCAGCGGCTTCTCGGCGCGCAACGTCAGCGCCGGCACAATGACCCGAAAAGTAGACACGCGATATCCCCCGATACTTTCGCTGGTGTCGAAGGCCATCCTCCTACCGTCACCGCCCGCCACCAACTGTCTCGGAGGGGTTTTCATATCTCGAACCACCAGCAGTGGGGCATTGACAGCTCCCACATGTGTGAGTAAGGCAGGTCAGCGGAAGGCGCGGCGGTACGCGGCCGGGGTGGTGTTCACGGCGCTGCGGAAACGGCGGCGGAGGTTGACCGCCGAGGACAGGCCGACGCGCTCGGCGATCGTCTCCACGGGCAGGTCGGTCTCCTCGAGCAGCGCGCGGGTGCTCGCGATGCGCCGGTCGAGCAGCCACCGGCCCGGTGAGATGCCGAGCTGCTCGTGGAAGTGCCGGTTGAGCGTACGGGCGGACATCCCCGACCTCGTGGCCATGTCGGCCAGGGTGAGCGGGCGGTCGAGGTTGGCGGCGATCCAGTCCAGCAGTGGCGCCAGGGAGTCGGGGACGGGGCCGGTCGTCGGCAGGGCCGGGAACTGCCGCTGGTGCCCCTCGCGCTGCGGGGCGGCGGCGAACTGGCGGCCGATGCGCATCGCCAGGGCCGCGCCGTGCTCGCGGCGGACCTGGTTGAGGCACAGGTCGAGCGTCGTGGCGGTGGCGCCGGCGGTCGCGACGTCGCCGTGGTCGACGTAGAGCACGGTGCCGTCGGCGCGGACCTTCGGGTAGTTGCGGGCGAGCCAGCCGGTGATCTCCCAGTGCGCCGCGGCGGTGCGGCCGTCGAGCAGGCCGAGGTGGGCCGGCAGCTTGATGCCGGAGCTCACCGCCACGATGCGGGCGCCTCGCGTATGGGCGGCCAGGACGGCGTCGCAGGTGGCGGGGGTGAGCGACGGGGATGGGCAGCCGGCGATGAGGATCGTCCCGGCGTCGTCCAGCGCCTCGAGGCCCCGCTCGACCACGATGTCGACGCCCATCGTGGTGCGGATCGGGCCGGGGTGCTCGGCGCACAGCTCGAACTCGTAGTGCCGCGGGATGTCGGGCCCGTGGTCGCCGAAGACGGCCGACGCGCAGGTCACCGGATACAGCTCCTGCCCCTGCCCGAGGAGGGCCACCACCCGCTGACGCATGGCACGAATGTACCCAATGATGTCGCGCCGGACGCCTGTGCACCCGTGGCGCCACGGCAAGAATGGGTGATCATGGAGTGCTACCGATGACCGCCGTCCTGGCGGAACCCGTTCTCGCGAAACCCCTTTGGAACAGGGACTTCACGTACTACTTCGGCGCGCGGGTGGTGTCGCTGCTGGGCGACGCGATGATGCCGGTCGCCGCCGCGCTCGCCGTCGGGGCGATCTACGGCGTGTCCGGTGTTGGGTACGTTCTTGCCGTCTGGACGGCGCCGTTCGTGCTCTTCGTGGTGTTCGGCGGCGTCTTCTCCGACCGGCTCGGCGCGCGGACGATGATGGTGGGCGCCGACGTGGTGCGCGTCGTCACGCAAGGTGTGGTCGCCATCGCGTTCTTCGCCGGTACGCCGCCCCTCTGGCTCCTGCTGGCGACCTCGGCCCTGGCCGGCCTGGCGGCCGCGATGTTCCAGCCCGGCGTCAACGGCATGGTCCCGCTCGTCGCGACGGACCCGCAGCGCGCCAACGGTACCCTCAAGATCGCCGACGCGGCGACGCAGCTCGGCGGCCCGGTCCTCGCGGGCGTGCTGATGACGCTGACCGGCCCCGGCGCGGTCTACGCGGTCGACGCCGCGACCTTCGTGATCAGCGGCGCGTGCCTGGCCCTGATCGGCCGGACGCCCACCGGCGCCGCCGGCGGGACCACCGGCTCGACCGTGCTGCACGACCTGCGCCGCGGCTGGACCGAGTTCCGCTCCCGCAGCTGGATGTGGTCGGTCATCGTGGTCTGGCTGTTCTTCGGCGTGTTCGTGTTCGGCCCGTACATCCCGCTCAGCTCCCGCCTGATCGGCGACCGCCTCGGCGACGCCGCCTACGGCTGGACGATGGCGGGCCTCGGCTGCGGCACCGTCCTCGGCGGCATCATCGCCATCCGCCTGCGCCCCGCCCGCCCGCTCGCCGCCGGCGCCGCCGGCCTGATCGGCTTCGCCTGCATCCCGCTGTCGGTCGCCCTGCAACCACCGCTGCCGCTCCTGATCGCGGGCCACCTCCTCGGCGGCGTCTCATGGGCCTTCTGGTCGGTGATGTGGTCCACCAGCGTGCAGACCCTCGTCGCCCCCGAGGTCCTCAACCGCGTCACCGCCTACGAGGTCGCCGGCTCCGTCTCCGGCGTGGCGGTCGGCCAGGCCCTGGTCGGCCCCGTCTCCACCGTCGTCCCCCCGCTGGACCTGCTGTACCTGTCGACCGCGGTGACCGTCTGCGTCTGCGCCGCCCTCCTCCTGATCCACCCGGTCCGCCGCCTCCACCGCGCCTGACCTCCCCCGGCCAACGAGAGCAGGCAGCCACACAGCTCCAGTCCGCGACGGCCCGGGCCGGATCGGGGATCCGACCCGGCCGCCGCTCAACACGGCCCTAGGCTCTGTTTCGCGGATCATGGCTGGCGGGGACGGCGCGTAGCCTTGTCACCGGTCACGGAGTCCGGGCGTTGGCGGGGGCGGCCACGACCGGCAGGTCGAGGGACCGACACCTGCTCCGCAGCGGTGCGAGCTGCCGGATGTCGGCTGCCTGGCCGGGCGTGATCCGGATGGCAAGCGAGCAGCCGCGTCCGTCGGACAGGGTATGGACCTGCGTGGTCAGCCCACCACGGGACCGCCCGACCCCTTGCCGTGCCCGTGACTCGTCACTGTCAAGCCCCCTGTACGGACACCGGCAGCGTGTTGGTGCACCCGCACAACCGTCGAGTCGATCTGCGCGCTCCAGTCGATGTCACCGTCCGCCTCGGCAAGGGCGACGACCCGCAGTTTCAGCATTGCCCGGGTGCCGTCGGCGACCCACCGCCGGAACCGCTGGTACGGCGTCTTCCACGACCCGTACCGTTCCGGCAGATCACGCCACGGCGAACCGGTCCGCGCCACACCGGGTACAACGAACCAACCCATGATCCGCGAGACAGGACCTAACTTGATCTTTAACCTGTGCGGCGTGGCCGGGGATTGGTCGACTTCTTCTTCCGGGTTTCGGTTTGCCGGGTTCGTTGCTGGTGACGGTGTGGACGTCGTGGCGGTGGGTGGGGTGGCGGTTCGGTTGGCCTGGTGGTCGTCCGGGTCCTGCCCGGGTGGGTTTTGGTGCGTTCGCGGGGCAGGTGCTTGTCGTGCGGAGGTGCCGAAAGTCGCGCCGGACGTGGGCTGGGGTGAGCCGTTCGGGTGGTGCGGGCTGTTCCCATGGGTGGCGCAGGTCCGCGGCGATGGGGCGGGCGAGTCGTAGCTGGGTGTGGGCGGCGATGATCAGCCAGGTCCACCGGTCGGCAGCTCGCGGGTCGCGGAGTTTCGGCACGGTCCAGCCGAGGGTCTGCTTGAACAGCCGGAACGTGTGCTCGATGTCGAACCGGCGCAGGAACGCCTGCCACAACAGATCGACCGTCGTGGCATCGGATGCCGCGTCCGGGGTTGCTGCCGGGTGGGGGCTGATGCTGGTGGAGCACCAGAGCCAGACCGGTTTCGCCGTAGCGCCGGAGGGCAGCCGGGTCACGTCGAGGCGGATCAGGGTGCCTTCCAGGATCGGCAGGTCGGGGCAGTCGGCCCAGGCGGCCCGGCGGGTCAGACGCGGGTGCAGCCGATGCCAGGCGCGGGCCGTGGCCGTGCCGTAGAGACGGGTCTCGGTCACCGTGGTCACGTCCGGTTCACCCCAGCTGGCCGGGTCACCGAAGATGAACTCTCCGCCGTGCCGGCGGGGCCGCCCCAGAACACCCGGCAGTTTGGGTGGGGTGGGCCGGCGCAGCACCCGGTCCGAGCGCAGCCGGGCCAGGACCCGCACCGGCAGATCCCGCAGCAGCCAGGCGAGGCGGGCCGCGTCGTAGCCAGCGTCCATCACGACCCAAGTCTGCGGGTCGCCGGGCCGCCAATGCCCCGCGGTGATCAGCCGGGCGAGCACGTCATGGATCTGCCCGGCGGTGACCGCGGCCAGGTCCGCGCCCGGCGCAAGGCGCACCGCGTCCAGCGGCGCGGTCCAGGAGCTGCGGCCGGTCTCCAACGCCACCACGAACGAGTACGGCCAACCCGGAACTCCGATGTGCTGATCCTTGGCCCGCCCGTACGTGTGACACAGGATCCGTTCCGGCACGGTGTTCGCCTCCGGGGCGAAGCCAGCAGGTGACGTCCACCGCGAGCACGATCCGGCCATCAGCCGCGCACGGCAACGGCACCGACGCCACCGCGGTCCGCAGCCGCTACACGTCCACCCGCCCGGCCGCGAGCGCGTCATACAGTGCGCCGTGACCACGCCGGTGCTCCGCGACCAGCGACAACGCCGGCAACGACCGCACCGGCCCGTCCGCACACAACACCGCGTCCGTCAACTCGAACAACGCATCAGCACGAGCCGTCAAACAGCGGTACAACTCCCCGCGGAACCAGCCCAGATCCCCACCCGCACCACCACGCCCACCATCAGGCACACTAATCCTCCGCAGCCTTTGATCGGATCTTCTTCCCTAGACAAGAGGAATGATCGATCAAAGGCTGCACCCATGATCAGCCGGGGTCGATGCCAACCGACCCAAGGTTAAAGATCAAGCTAAGCCGTGTTTGTAAAGTCGGGTCAGAGCCATTCGTTGATCGCGGCGATGGTGACGGTGGCCTGGTAGCGCACCGCCAACTTCTCGAAGCGGGTGGCCATGCCGCGGTTGCGCTTCAGCTGGTTGATGCCGCACTCCACCGCATGACGCTGCTTGTAGATCTCCGGATCGAAGGCCGGCAGACGGCCGCCCTTCGACCCGAGCTTGCGCCGGTTCGCGGCGTGGTCGGCCTTGATCGGGATCGTCGCCCGGATGCCGTTCCTGCGCAGACAGGCATGGTTGCCCTTGCCCGCGTACGCTTTGTCGGCCAGAACCCGATCGGGTCGCGTCCGTGGCCGGCCAGGGCCGAGGCGGGGCACCCGGACGCGTTGCAGGACCGGCACGAACTGCGGGCTGTCACCACGCTGGCCCGCGGTGAGCAGAGCGACAGCGCCTTGCGGTCCTGCTCACAGGCAAGGTGAACCTCGTGGTCCGTCCGCCGCGTGACCGGCCCAGCGCGTGATCGCCCGGCTCGGTGTCGACCCCACCCGGTGGCTCCTTCTGCACCCCACCATCACATGGCCAGGACCGCCCACTGCGCGTCGGTGAGATGGTGCCGCCTCATCACCGCTACGCCGGCCACGAGGTCTCCGGTATTCAGGTTTGCTTGGTCGCTGACCCACTTACCGGAGACCTCACTTCGTATCGATCACCACCACACCGACGATCGACCAGGACCCCACCACCTACCAACACGCCCTAAGCCGACCCTCCGGTGGTCGCAACGGGGCGCTGGAAGGAGAAGCCCTTCGGGGCGGTGGGGATGCGGATGGTGGTCGCCGGCGCCGGGGCCGGGTCCTCGGTGCGCAGCAGGGCGGACTCGGGGTAGCGGTCGGTGGCCTCGTGCCAGGCGATGATGCCGGACATCCAGTTCTGGAGCTGGACGACGTAGGTGTCGATGCCGGCGCGGGCGGTCTCGGGGAGGCGGAGGTGCTCGTAGAGGGCGGGCAGCTCGACCGCGACGATCCGCTCGAACTGCTGCATGCGGGCCGTCATCAGGTCGCGGACGACGAGCGCGGCCCGGTCGCGGGAGACGTCGAGGAAGTTCTCGACGACGAGGACCATGTTGTGCAGCTCGCCCTCGAACTCGATCTCCTTCTGGTACGAGAACAGGTCGTTGACGAAGCAGGCGTAGTCGCTGGCGGCGGCCTCGAGGTTCTGGATCGGGCGGGTGCCGTAGACGTCCGGCGGGACCTGGCGGCCCTGGCGGAAGCGGGCCAGGCTCATCGTCAGGTCGGAGCCGAACGTGCGCCGGCGCATCTCGATGTAGTCGACGGGGTCGGGGATGCGCCGCTCGTGCTGGTTCTGCAGCTCCCACACCCAGCTGTCCAGCATGACGTCCACGGCCGCGCGGAACTCCTCCCGGTGCGCGGCGCCCATCGGGCCTGCCGTCCGGGGCCACAGGTCGGCGAGGCCCCGTTCGAGCGGGCTCACCGGTACCGACGCCGAAACACAGTCCAGAGGCATGAGGGACTTCAGCCGGGCCACCATCGCGCGGGCCCCGGTCAGGTCGCCGGTGGGGCCGTAGATCTGCGGGAACCAGTCGTCGCCATACGTGCCCCAGCTGAGCCACTGGGTGCCCAGCTCCAGCTCCGCCGCGGTCCCGTCGGGGTTGAGCGCGCCGGCGCAGACCGCGAAGTCGTAGCCGGCCAGCTTCCGCTCCGTCCACACCGACGACGAGGAACCCGGCCGCGGCACCGCATCGAAGAAGCCCATCGCGCGGGACCAGTCGATGACGCTGCGACGGGCCGACTCCAGGTGACCGTTCTGCCGCGAGACGTACGGCATGTACAGCTCGGGCACCGGCAGCGGGCCGGTGGTGCGGGCCGGGCGGACGTCGTACTGGCGGGCCCGCGCGGACAGGCCCAGCCGCGCCGCGGACGTGCCGATCCCCATCGGCCCGCCCAGCGTGAACTGCCCCGCCGGCCGGACGTCGGCGTTCATGTACCGGCTGGAGCGCAGGTGCCACTCGTGCCCGCCCGCCTGCCAGTCCTGCAGCCCCTGGGCGTACTTGAGGACCCGCAGCCGCTCGACCGGGTCCAGCGCGTGCTCGGCGAAGAGCGGCTCCAGCTCGGTCAGCACCGTGTGCTCGAACTGCTGCAGGCGCGACGTCAGGATGCTGTTGACGGCGTCGGCGGCCTCCTGCGGCGCGTAGCCGAGGAAGCGCTCCAGGACCAGCACACAGTTGGCCAGCTCACCCTCCTGCTGCGTTTCGCGCTCGTACGAGAAGAGGTCGTTGCGCAGGTGCACCCCGTCGGCGAAGGTGTCCTTGAGGACCCGCAGCGGCCGGCTGTGCGCGACGCGCGCCGGGATCTCCGCGCCCGCGGCGAACTCGACGAGGTTCGCCGACCAGGGCGCGCCACCGACCTTGCGCCGCATCTCGATGTATTCGATGGGGTTGGAGACGCGGCCGGCGTTGATGTTCGCCAGCTCCCACAGCGACTCGTCGAGCAGGTTGCGGGTGCTGTGCACGAAACGCTCCCGCCAGTCGGCGGACATCGCCGGCACGGTGCGCTCCCACAGCTCCTTCAGCCCCTTCTCGACCGGGTTGGTGGGCGTTTCGACCACAGCGCCGTGCAGCGGCATGAAGGAGCGCAATCGCGAAAGGTAGGCCTCCGCACCGCGCATGTCCTGGGTGCGCTTGAAGACGTCGAGGAAGTGGTCGTCGAAGAAGAACACCCACACGTACCAGTCGGTGACCAGGTCGAGCGCGGCCGCGGACGCCTCCGGGTGCGTGTAGGCGCACAGCAGCGCGTAGTCGTGGTTGTCCAGGTCGCGCTCGGCCCAGATGCCGGAGCCCTCCACCATGCCCATCTCGCGCGCCCACGCCTTGGTGTGCGTGCGGGCGCCCTCCAGGTTCGGGTTCAGGCGGGCCGGGTACGGCTGGTAGAAGTCGGGAAGCGTAAACGGGCTCACTGTTGTCCTATCGTGCTGTGCCGTCGTCGACGACATCGGTGAACACGTCGACGGTGACGCTCTCGCCGCGCTGGAACGGGAACTCCAGCTCGTAGACCGCGAAGAGCATCAGCGCCGACATGGCGGCGAGCAGGGCGATGATCGTGAGGTACTCGCCGCTGCCCTTGACCCCGAACATCAGGGCGTTGGCGAGGGTGAGCACGTCGCCGACGATCAGGGCGAGCCACATGACCTTCGGCAGACCCGCGCCGGCGGCGGCGAGGCGGGCGTCCCGGTTGACGGTGAGGGCGCGCAGGTCGGCGCGGGCCTCGGACTGCCGGTTCGTGGCGGCTTCGGCGCCGTCGGGCAGCGGCGCGTCGACGCACTTCCAGAGCTTGGAGATCACGGCGCTGCCCGCCCTGCCGACCGGCTGCCCGCCCGCCATCGCCGGCCACTCCTGCTGCTCGACGACGCGGATGTACTCCCCGGTCAGCTCCCGCATCGCGGCGCCTTCGGCGGCCGGCAGCGTGTCGGCGTAGTGGTTGAGATCGACGACGGCGCGAGCCTCGGCGCGGCTGCTGTCCTGCGCGCCGTCGCCCGCCTCCCAGACGCTCACGATCACGAACGTCATGAGGATGGCGTACAGGACACCGATGATCGCGAATGCGATGCCGGCCACGTCGTTGTTCTCCTGCCGGTCCTCCACCGGCACGAACCGTTGCACCGCAAGGCCTGCGGCGAGCGCGACGGCCACCGCGACGACCGTGACGATCAGGCCGCCGATGAGGATCTCGGCGTTCACCGACCCCTCCCTCGGCTAGGGTGATTTTTGCGTTTCACGGCATTTGGGGAGAAGGTTGCGATGCGTCGTTTCCGCTGGTGTACAGCCGGCGCCGCGCTCCTGACGTGCTGGGCCGCACTGCCGGCGCCTCCGGCGGTCGGTGCGCCCGCGGCCGCGCTGCCCGAGGGGCTCGTGTGGGTGTCGCGGGGGCCCGGCGACGCCGGGTCGGCGCTGCACCGGGTCACCGCCGGCGGCACCGTGGCCCGCACGCCGCTCGGGTACGCGGTCAACGCCATCGGCTGCGCCGGCGACGGCACGCTCTTCGCCCTCGCCACGGCCCGCGCCGGGCGGAAGCTGCGGGCCGGCCCGCACGTGGTGCGCATCGGCGGCGACGGCCGCGTCACCGACCTGGGCGCGGTCCCCGGCACCCGGCGCGCGTCCGGATACCCGCTCGCCGACGCGTACGGCGGCACGGTCGTCGCCACCGGCGGTGGCGTCCGGCTGATGGTCGGGACGGCGTCCTCGGTGCGGACCGTGCAGGTCTCGCCGGGCGCGCCCCGGCTGCTGCCGTCGCGTCCGCTGCCGTCGCTGCCGTACACCGGGGACTGGGCGGTCGAGCCGTCCAGCGGTGACCTGCTCACGGTCGCGGCCCGCGGCGGCCGGGCGCAACTCGTGCGGGTGGGCTCGCGGGTGTCGTTCACGCCGCTGCCGGCGGTGCTGCCGGGCCGGTCCGCGTACGGCGGCGTGGCCCTGCACCCGGACGGCACGCTGACCGCGCTGTTCAACCAGGCGTCCGGCCCGGGCGCGGGGCCGGGGACGGGGCACGCGCCGGGTGGCAGCGCCCTGTTCCGGATCCCGCTGTCGGACCCGTCGCGGGCGGTGAAGCTGGCGGACCTCGGCTCGGTCGCGTCGTCGGACGCCACGGCGTGTCCGGTCGCGCCTCCCGTTGTCGCCGGCGAGCCGGATCCGGCGGTGCCGTCGCCCACGCCGACGCGCCGACCGGCGCCCTCGCCGTCCCCCGTGGTCGCGGAGGTGCCCGCCCCGGCGGTGACGACGGCGCCGCCGGCCGCGGTCGCGGAGGTGCCGGCGGTGACGACGCCGCCGGCTGCCCGGCCGCGGCCGCAGGTGCGCAAGGCGACGCCGGCTCCGCCCGCGTCCGTGCCCCCGCCGTCCAGCACGCCGGCCCACCGGTCCAACGTGCGCCCCGCCGAGCCCGTCGCCGTCCCGGCCTCGGCGTCGTCACCGGTCGGCAAGCGGTTCATCCCCGTCGCCGCCGGATTCATGATCGCCGCGGTGGCGATGACCCGACTGTTCCGCCGCCGCCGCTGACCCTGCCCCAGGTTCATGAGCGGACCGTCGACGGGAGGGAGAACTGCAGCCGCTCCACGGCGACGCGGCGCTCCTCGACGGTCAGCGGGCCGAGGGCGCGCAGGGCGGCGATGACCTCGTCGACCAGGTGCGGCGGGGCCGAGGCGCCCGCGGTCAGGCCGATGACGCGGGCCCCGGCCAGCCACGCCGGGTCGATCTCCGACGCGTCGTCGATGAGGTGGGCGGGCGGGCCGAGGCGGCGGGCCAGCTCGACCAGGCGCAGCGAGTTGGACGAGTTCGCAGAGCCGACGACCAGGACCAGGTCGGCGTCGCGGGCGACCGCCGCCACCGCCTCCTGCCGATTGGTCGTGGCGTAGCAGATGTCGTCGGATCCGGGCCCCCGCAAGGCCGGGAACCGTGCCCGCAGCGCGTCGACCACCTCGCCGACCTCGTCCGCGGCGAGCGTGGTCTGCGTCAGGTACGACACCCGCGACGGGTCCTCGACCCGCAGCCGCGCGACGTCGTCCGCGGACTCGACGAGGACCGTCCGCTCGGGGGCCTCGCCGAGGGTCCCGTCGACCTCCTCGTGGCCGGCGTGCCCGACGAGCACGACCGTGTCGCCCCGGGCGGCGAACCGGCGGGCCTCGGCGTGGACCTTCGTGACGAGCGGGCAGGTCGCGTCGACCACGCGCAGCGACCTGGCCTCGGCCTCGGCCCTGACCTGCGGGGCGACGCCGTGCGCGGAGAACACGACGGTCGCCCCGTCCGGCACCTCGTCGAGCTCCTCGACGAAGACGGCGCCCCGGGCTTCCAGATCGGCCACGACGTGACGGTTGTGGACGATCTGCTTCCGCACGTACACCGGACGATCGGCGGCGTCGAGGACCCGCTCCACAACCTCGATCGCCCGCTCGACGCCCGCGCAGAAGGACCTCGGGCCGGCCAGCAGGACCGTCCGTCGCATCGCCGCCACCGTCACCGGTCCCGCCGCGTCGCGAACCGGGCGAGCTCGCACAGCTCCGCCTCGACGAGCGGGTCGGCCTCGGCGGCGGCGAGGGCGTCGAGGGCACGGACGAGGAGCTGGTCGGCCTGCGCCTGGCTCCACATCCGCGCCCCGGCCGCCTCCACGAGGGTCGCGGCCCGGCCGACCTGGGGCTCCGGCAGCGCGCCGGCGCCGGTGTAGAACGCCGCGAGCTCCAGGCCGGCCGGGGTGCCGGAGGTCAGGGCAGCGACCACCGGCAGGGACTTCTTGCGGCTGCGGAGGTCCGAGTGGACCGGCTTCCCGGTCGTCGCCGGGTCGCCCCAGATGCCGAGCAGGTCGTCGGCGAACTGGAACGCCAGGCCCAGGTCCTCGCCGAACTGCGCCAGCCGCAGCACCTGCGCGGGCCGGCCGCCGCCGAGCAGGGCGCCGATCGCGCACGCCGAGCCCAGCAGCGCCCCGGTCTTCGCCTGCGCCATGGCCAGGCATGCCTCGACGTCGACGTCCGCGCGGCGCTCGAAGTCGAGGTCCGCGCTCTGGCCGTCGATGAGCCGCTGTACCGCGGCGCCGAGCATGCCGGTGGCCCTGGTCGCGGCCGGGTGCCCGCTCGCGACCAGCGTGTCCATCGCGAGGGTGAGCAGCGCGTCGCCGGCGAGGATCGCGGCGCTGGTGCCGAACACGCTCCACGCCGTCGGCCGGTGCCGGCGGGTGGCGTCGCCGTCCATGACGTCGTCGTGCAGGAGCGAGAAGTTGTGCACCAGCTCGACGGCGACGGCGCCCGGCACGGCCTGCCCGGCGCCGCCGACGGCGGCCGCGCCGAGCAGCACCAGCGCGGGCCGCAGCGCCTTGCCGGGGTCCGCGTCGACGGGCCGGCCGTGCTCGTCCCACCAGCCGAAGTGGTACCCCGCGACGTGCCGCATCGACGCCGGCAACGTGTCGACGGCGGCGCGCAACGCCGGTATGACGGCGTCCCGGCTCTGTGCGAGGACCGCGCCCGCGGATCTGGGCTGGATGGTGCTGGGACTGACGACGTGCGCGGCGACCATCTGGTCAGCCTCCGATCTCGACGTGTTCGAGGATGCCGAGCGCGTCCGGGACGAGCACGGCGGCGGAGTAGTACGTGCTGACGAGGTACGAGCTGACCGCGTGCTCGTCGATGCCCATGAACCGCACGTTGAGCCCCGGCTCGACCTCGTCCGGGATGCCGGTGCGGCGCAGCCCGATCACGCCCTGGTCGTCGGCGCCGGTCCGCAGGACCAGGATCGAGCTGGTCCCCCGGTCGCTGATCGGGATCTTGTCGCACGGCAGCAGCGGTACCCCGCGCCACGACTGGACCTGACGGTTCTCGAGGGCGATCGTCGGCGGGTACAGGCCGCGGCTGTTGCACTGCCGGCCGAACGCGGCGATCGCCTTCGGGTGGGCGAGCAGCAGCCGCGACTTGCGCCGCCTGGAGAGCAGCTCGTCGAGGTCGTCGGGGGTCGGCGGGCCGGTGCGGGTGGCGATGCGCTGCTTCAGGTCCGCGTTGTGGAGCAGCCCGAAGTCGCGGTTGTTGATCAGCTCGTGCTCCTGCCGTTCGCGCAGCGCCTCGATCGTCAGCCGCAGCTGCTGCTCGAACTGGTTCATCGGCTGGTTGTAGAGGTCCGCGACGCGCGTGTGCAGGCGCAGGATCGTCTGGGCGACACTGAGCTCGTACTCCCGCGGCGTGGTTTCGTAGTCGACGAAGGTGCCCGGCAGGACCGGCTCGCCCTCGTGCCCGGCCGCCATTTCGATCGCTGCTTCGCCGTGCTTGTTCTGCTTCTTGCCCGCTTTTTGCTGATATTTCGTGATGTGCGCGCCGATCGTGTCGGAGAACCGGTCGATCTCCTGCCGGCGCAGCGCGAGCAGCGTCGTCGGGGTGCTGGTGCGGATCGTGAAGCCCCAGCTGTGGTGCGTGCCCTCGAAGACGCCGTCGCCGAAGAAGTCGCCGTCGGTGAGCACGCCGAGGAGGGTCTCGTCGCCGTACTCGCCGGCGCCGAGCTGCCGGACCTTGCCCTTGACCAGCAGGTACACCCGGTCGGCGGGCTGCCCGGCGGTCACGACCGTCTCGTCGGGGCCGAGTTCCAGCTGCTCGAACCGCTCGGCCATCTGGTGCAGGACCGAGTCGTCCGGGAACTCCCGCAGCGCCGGCAGCTCGCGCAGTTCCTGCGGGATCACCTTCACGTCGGCGCCCTGGTTGGTGAACGTGACCCGGCCGTCGCCGACGGTGTAGGTGAGCCTGCGGTTGACGCGGTACGTGCCGCCCTCGGCCTCGACCCACGGGAGCATCCGCAGCAGCCAGCGGGGCGAGACGCCCTGCATCTGCGGGACGGATTTGGTCGTGGTCGCAATGGTGCGTGCGGCGCGGGTACTGAGACTCCTTGGTTGCTCCTGCGCGGTTTCAGTTCTCACGGCCGATTTCCACATTCTCGAGAATGCCGAGGGCGTCCGGCACCAACACCGCGGCGGAATAGTAGGCGCTCACCAGATACGAAATGATGGCCTGCTCGCTGATGCCCATGAAACGCACCGAAAGGCCGGGCTCGTACTCGTCGGGAATGCCGGTCTGGTGCAGGCCGACGACACCCTGCTGCTGCTCGCCGACGCGCATCAACATGATGGACGTGGTGCGGGTGTCGCTGACCTCGATCTTGTTGCTCGGGAAGATCGGCACGCCGCGCCACGCCGGGACCTGGTGCCCGCCGAAGTCGATGTTGCCTGGGTAGACGCCGCGGCGGCTGCACTCGCGGCCGAACGCGGCGATCGCGCGCGGGTGGGCGAGGAAGAACGTCGGCTCCTTCCACACCAGCGACAGCAGCTCGTCCATGTCGTCCGGGGTCGGCGGGCCGGTGCGGGTGTAGATGCGCTGGTCGTACGCCGCGTTGTGGAGCAGGCCGAAGTCGCGGTTGTTGACCAGCTCGTGCTCCTGCCGCTCGCGCAGCGCCTCGATCGTCAGCCGCAGCTGCTGCTCGACCTGGTCCATCGGCTTGTTGTAGAGGTCCGCCACGCGGGTGTGCACGCGCAGGACGGTCTGCGCGACGCTGAGCTCGTACTCCCTCGGCTTTGTTTCATAGTCGACGTACGTGCCCGGCAGGGCCGGCTCGCCCTCGTGCCCCGACGCCATCTCGATGGCGGCCTCGCCGTGCTTGTTCTGCGGCTTCTGCGGCTGGTCCCGCATCCGGCGGATGTGCTCGCGCAGCGCGTCGGCCTGCCCGTTGAGCTGCTGCATCGCCTGCCACGACAGCGCGAGCACGGTGCAGCTGGTCAGCGCCTTGGCGGTGAACTCCCAGTTCGTCGCGCCGCCGGTGAGGACCTCGGCGCCGAAGTAGTCGCCGTCGGCCATGACCCCGAGGACGGTCTCGTCGCCGTACTCCCCCGCGCCGATCTTGTTGATCTTCCCGTGTGCGATGAGGAACACCCGGTCCGCCGGCTGCCCCTTGGTGACGATCACGTCCCCGGGCGCGAACTCCTGCTGCACGAACCGGTCCGCGAGGCTCCGCAGCGCGTTGACGTCCTCGAACCCGCGAAGCGCCGGCAGCTCACCCAGCTCCTGCGGGATGACCTGCACCTGCGAGCCGGTGGAGACGAACGTGACCCGCCCGTCGCCGACCGCGTAGCTGAGCCGGCGGTTGACCCGGTACGCGCCGCCGCCCGCCTGCACCCAGGGCAGCATCTTCAGCAGCCACCGCGAGGTGATCTCCTGCATCTGCGGCACCGACTTGGTGGTCGTCGCGAGGTTCCGCGCCGCACCGGTGCTCAGGCTCAGCCTGCGCTGCTCCTGCTCGTCATTGCCTTGCGCATTCGATCCGATGGATTCCAGCAGCGTCATTTTGTTTGCTTCCAATCACGCATTCGGCGCCGATTGACACGGTTGAACCGCCACCCGACTGCATTCGGCGGCGGCGACGTTCAGAAAGGGGATTGATCGCAAGCGGGTCCGGCAACTCCGCCATCCTTGCGAACGGTTCAAGTATGCCGCCGCACCTGGCCGAACGGGAGATAAACCCAAAATGGTCAGCCAATTTTCGAGCAATACCGCTAGCGCCGTTCTTCTTTCCGTGCAGCGCTTTTCCCCACCAGCAACTGTCGGGTCCCCGACAGTTCACCGACCACTGACGAGCTCCACCTCAAACCCGTCCGCATCCTCGAGATACGCCGCGTAGTGTCCAGCCCCACCCGCGTACGGATGCCGCTCGGGAAACATCAACACCCACCCGTGCGCCCCCGCTTCGGCGACGATCGCCTCCACCCGCTCCCGCCCCTCCACCCACAACGCCAGATGGTTCACCCCAGGCCTGCACCGCTCATGCTTCTCCCCCGCCAACCCCGGCGACTGCTCGAAGACGATGTACGTCCGCTCGAACCGCCAACTCCGCCCAACCGCCCACTCCTGGTACACCTCCCACCCAAGCTCTTCCAGCAACCACCCCCAACTCCGCACCGCCCGCCCCAGATCCGGCACCCAAACCTCAACGTGATGCAACACCGCACACCCCTCCATTCCTTCGAACACCGCTCCCCCAACCAACAGCCCCTCACCCGCAGCACCCAAACCAGCCCCACAACCTCCCACCGACCGACCCCACTGCCAGGCCAACAACCTCTTACTCACAGCACCCACGAGCCAGGTCCACAACCCCTCCCCCACACCGCCTCATGCCAGACCCACAACTCATGCCAGACCCACAACCGCTAATCCAGCACCACCCGCAGCGCCGTGTCCTGCGCGAGGTCGCCGAGCGCGCGATCGCCCCTCAAACCCGCAGCACCCACGCCACGCCCCCAGCGCCAACCCGCGCACCCACGCCACGCTCGCAGCACCGACCCGCAGCACCCACGCAGCGCCAACCCGCAGCGCCCATCAGGCCCAGGCCCTCCCGGCCGCACCCACGCCACGTCCGCAGCACCCACGCCAGGGACGCAGGCCCCCACCCGGCCGCACCATGCCGAGCCCTCAACCCCCACCCGCAGAACCCCACGCCAGGGCCGCAACCCCAACCCCGCCGCACCATGCCGAGCCCGCACAGAGCCCCCATGCCAGGCCCGCAGCACCCGCTCGCTCGCCAGACAATCGCCCGGCCAGCCTCCAGTCGGCCGCCAACCACCGCGACCCACCCGCGACGGCCTGGATCGTCGGCGCCGACCCGCAGATCTCCGGCTCGACGCCCTCGCCCGCCGCGACCTACTCGAAGCGGCTTGGATCGCCGGCGCCCACTCGCAGGATCTCGGGCTCGTCGCCGGACAGGTCCACGACGGTCGTCGGCTCAACACCGCACTCGCCGTCGATGACCGCGTCGACCTGGTGGTCGAGCAGCTCCTTGATCTCCCATCCCTGCGTCATCGGCTCGTCCTGGTCCGGCAGCAGCAGCGTGCTGGACAGCAGCGGCTCGCCGAGCTCCGCCAGCAGCGCCTGCGTGACGGTGTGCTCCGGGATGCGCACCCCCACGGTCCGCTTCTTGGGGTGCAGCAACCGCCGCGGCACCTCGGGGCTCGCCGGCAGGATGAACGTGTAACTGCCCGGCGTCACCCCCTTCACCAGCCGGAACACCGAGTTGCTGATCTGCACGAACTGCCCCAGCTGCGCGAAGTCCCGGCACATCAGCGTGAAGTGGTGCCGGTCATCCAGCTTCCGGATGTCCCGGATCCGCTCCAACCCCGGCCGGCTGCCCAGCTGGCACCCCAGCGCAAAGCAGGAATCCGTCGGGTACGCGATCAACCCGTCATCCCGCAACACCGTGACAACCTGCTGCAGCAGCCGCGGCTGCGGATTGTCGGGATGCACGTCGAGGAATCTGGCCACGACCAGAGCGTACGCGGCCGAACCCCACCGCCACCTACAGCGCACCGGCACCGCGGACACCCGTAGACGGCTCGCCGCGACATCACCGCACCATCCCGGCATAACGCCCCAGCGGACCCCGACGAGCACAACGTCCCAGCGGACCTCGCCCGGGCACAAAGTCCCAGCGGACCTCGCCCGGGCACAACACTCCGGAGGACCTCGACCAGCGCTACGACCTACCGTCACCGCGACCCGACTCTCAGACCGCCGTCCCATCCCACACCGGACCCAACCGCAGGCCCTCGATCCCCTCCCCTTGCCCAGCCGACGCGGTGACTCGACCGCACCACCCCGCATCTCCCCCTCGACCTGGCACCCACCACGGGTGGACGCGGGTCGCGGCTCCGGCACAACAGTCACCTCGGACGCCTGACCAATGGACCTGTCCACCTCGGGCGCCTGGACAGTGGCCTTGTCTGCCTCGGAGCCTTGGGCGGCGGCCATGTCCAGCTCGGCGATCAGCCTGGCGTTGCGGAGCCGGGTGAGCTTGGTCGCGTGCCGGGCCGCCAGGCCGTGACGGCGGGCCTCCGCGAACTCCGCCCGGGCCCGGGCGCGCTCGTCCTGAGGCTGCCGCGGTTCAGCAAGAGCGAGAGCCGCAGCAGGCCGGGCGTGGCCCTTGGTGGGCCCGGCGACCACCGCGGCCGCCGATGACCGGTCGGCACTCGAAGTGGTTCGTGGAAAGGCGAAGCAGAGCTGTTGATGGCGCACACCCGACCCCGTCTCGGTGGCATGCCCCGCCCGAAAGCGGCTTGGACCCATCGTCGTGGGTGCACCGATCGACGTCCAGCCGCGAACGCCAGCATCTACGAAGAGGCATCGGGTCGCTACGCATCGTCGATTCCCGGTGATGAGCGGAGCGCGCCGCGCGGGGAAGGAGTAGGAAGATGGCATGACGGATCTGGAGGCTGTGACCGACTGGGTTTCGGGCTACGTCAGGGCCTGGAACAGCAACGATCCCGCTGAGATCGGCGGCCTGTTCGCCGAGGATGCCGCGTACTACCCGGCGCCGTTCGAGGAGCCGTGGCGGGGGCGGGAGACGATCGTGAAGCAGTGGCTGGCTCGCCGGGACCAGCCAGGCGAGACCACGTTCACGTGGCATCCGGTGACGGTCGGGCCCGAGTTGAGCGTTGTGCAGGGCGTGACCGTGTATCCAAAGCGGGTGTACAGCAACCTGTGGCTGATCCGGCTCGACACCGTGGGGCAGTGCCGGGAGTTCACCGAGTGGTGGATGCAGCAGCCAGCTCCCGCCTTATCGCGCCAACGAGGAAGACGATGAACGCGATTGGGGCGGCAGGAAGACCGACCAGCGCGGTGAGCACACCGGGGCGGGCCGGCCAGGCGGGTGCC
The DNA here is from genome assembly GCF_040674675.1 of Dactylosporangium sp. NPDC049742. Lineage (NCBI taxonomy): Bacteria > Bacillati > Actinomycetota > Actinomycetes > Micromonosporales > Micromonosporaceae > Dactylosporangium > Dactylosporangium sp. NPDC049742. Next base: position 82,393 of record NZ_JBFANF010000024.1, read on the forward strand.
GGGTGGCCGGGGCTGGTGTGCCCGGCAAGCAGGGCACGATCGGCGATGTCGATGGACAGGATCTGATCGGGCAGGACCATCAGCTCTTGAGCCTGCGTCGGGACGGCGGCCCGTGTCGAGGCCTGCGGCGACGCCGAAGCCGAAGCCTGACCCGGGAACTGCGACGGGATCGGAGGTGGGACCTGGGCCGCGGGCTGCGACAGAGGTAGAGCCTGCGACGAGGGTTGCGATGAGGCTGAGGCCTGGGGCGAGGCTTGGGCTGAAGGGTGCGGCGGGGACGTCGTCAAGGAGGGGGTGATGGCGAGGATCGACAGGCGTTGGACCAGGGCGTAGGCGGTTGGGGGGTAGTTGCGTTCGTCGTCCAGGGGGCCGAGGTCGGTCACGGGCTCAGGGCGGAAGGCGACGACGAGGGCGCGGTCGGCCCACCAGCCGATGAGGCGGAGGGTGGTCACGCCGTACAGGTGGATGGTGCCCGGAAGGGGGGAGCCGTTGGTTTCGGAGATGAAGGTGATGGTGGAGTCGCGGCCTGCGTCGGTGACGACGGCGAGGGAGTTGTTGGCGGGCGTGTAGGCGCCCTTGCCTGCGAGGCGCTGGCCGGCGGGGAGGGAGAAGCAGCCCCGCTTGACGCACACCGTGGTGTCGAGCTGGACGGCGAGATCGCCGTCGGAGGAGAAGGCGGCGGCGATCGGCGTCCGGGGCGTGACGACGAGGCCGGCGGGGAAGGGGAGGACGGTGAGGTACGTGCCGGTGTCGAGCGTGAGGACGCCGATGGAGGAGCCTTCGACGTACACGGCGAGGCGGTCCTGGTGCGGCGACCAGGCCAGCGGCGTGACGTGTCCGCCGGCCGGTGCGGGGACGGGGAGCCTGCGGATGTGGCCGTCGCCGAGTGTGCGCACCGCGATCGAGGAGTCCGGGGAGAAGGTCAGGGCGTCGTGGGGGTACGCGACCATGGTGCCGTCGGGGGACAGGAGCAGCGACTCGCCGGGGGTTGCGGCGCCCTCGGAGGCCACGTCGAGGATGCGCTGGCCGCCGCGGGCGTCGACGAACGACACGCTGCCCTCGGTGTCGGTCAGGATGTTGTGCAGGCCGGGCGTGCTGCCGCCGATCGCGACCGGCACCGCGGTGACGGGCGCCGAGTCGAGTGTCGGTGTCCACGGCCACGGTGCGTCGACCCGGGCGGGGAAGCCGTCCAGGGCGACCGCGGGCGGGTGGTGCCAGGTGGAGGCGACGCCCATGCCGTAGGTGAGGCCGAGCAGGCCCAGGTAGGCGGCGACGACGTACAGCAGCCAGCGAGCGACGGGAGTCACGAGGGGCTCGGGAAGAACGGGCGGAGGCGCCGGCGGACGACTGTGGTGTAGGCCAGCAGGAGGGCCGTCGTCAGGAGGTGGAAGGCGGCGAAGGCGAGCGCCGCGTGGGCGGCCGGCCAGGTGTGCGAGAGGTGGCCGTTCAGGATCGCGAGTGTCAGTGTCGGCACGAGCGCGACGCGCCATACGAGGATCGTCCAGTGGCGGAGGGCGGCGCGCCGGTCCAGGCCGAGACGGGTGGCGGTGGCGCCGGTGAGGAGGAGCCAGAGCAGGAAGCAGGCCAGGTACGCCCAGAGGCCGGTCCGCGCGAGCGACACGGCATCGGCGGCGGTACGGAAGGCGTCATCGAAGGGCGGGGTGGTTGCCGGGCCGTGGAGTGCCGCATCCGCGCGCCGGAGGGCCCGGATGGAGAATGCCTGTAGGGCGGCGTGCGCGAGACCGGCGGCGATGAATGCACCAGTGACGACCGGCCAGAGCGATCCGCCGCCAGCGACGGGCCGCCGCGAAGCACCGCCAGCGACCGGCGAAGCACCGCCGGCCAGCGGCCGAACGCCGACCGGAGAAGGAGAAGGCGAAGCGCCGCCAGCCAACGGCCCAGCCCCGCCAGGGACAGGCCCCAGCGAAGTGCCGGCGGCCTGACCCGGAGAAGGAGAAGGCCCGGAGGGAGAAGGTGGGGCGCCGCCGGCTACGGGGCGGGTGTCGCTGGAGGGGCGTGAAGCGCCGCCGAGGAAAGGGCTCAGTGAAGCGCCGCCGGGGAGAGGTTGGGTGCCGCCGGCGGTGACGAGGGACTCGACCGCTGCCGCGTCTGGGACGGCGCCGTGGGTGGCGCAGAGCAGCTCGGCGCCGGCGGGGTAGCCGGGCAGGTCGCAGCGCGCGCAGGGGGTCGGCACGGCGGTCACAAGTTCGGCAGCGTAGACGACGGGTGGGGGGTGTGCCGACCGCCGAACGTACCGGATGCGGAGTGCGACAGGCTGTCGTGATTGCGCCAATGCGCGCCCGCCGGGCGCCGGCTGTGCATACGGTTGATCAATGAACGACTCCCAGCAGCGCGCCGATCAGCTGGTCGACGTGCTCGTCACCGAGTTCGGTGAGCTGATGGCCCAGGACCCCGCCGCGTTCCGCCGGAAGTTCCGCAAGATGGCGGCGACGCCGTTCGCGTTCTACCGGGGCAGCGCCTGCGTCTACTACGCCGACCTCAACGGCGTCGCCGACCCGTTCCTCGACGAGCGGACCTCGTCGGTGTGGATCCACGGCGACCTGCACGCCGAGAACTTCGGCACGTACCTGAACTCCGAGGGCATCCTCGTGTTCAACGTCAACGACTTCGACGAGGCGTACGTCGGGCCGTTCATCTGGGACCTGAAGCGGTTCGCCGCCAGCATCGCGCTCATCGGCTACGCGAAGGCCCTGTCCGACGCGGTGATCAGCGACCTGGTCAAGCAGTACAGCCGCACGTACGTGTCGGAGCTGCGCGCGATCGCCGCCGGCGGCGAGGAGGCGATCGGCTCGCTGACCCTGGACACGACCGAGGGCGTGCTGCGCGACGTGCTGCAGCGGGCCCGGCTCAACACGCGGGTCGCGCTGCTCGACGAGCAGACGGTGATCGAGGACTACGACCGCCGGTTCGCGATGGGCGACGGCGTGTACGCGGTGGACGCCGACACCCGCGCGGAGGTCGAGGCGGCGTTCGCGGCGTACCTGCACACGCTGCCGTCGTGGGACGGGTCGCGGTCACCCAAGTACACGATCAAGGACGTCGTGATGCGCAAGGGCGTCGGGATCGGCTCGGCCGGCCTGCCGTCCTACAACGTGCTGCTCGAGGGCCACACCCAGGCGCTGGAGAACGACGTCATCATCTACATGAAGCAGGGCCAGACGCCGGCGGTGTCGCGGTGGATCACCGACCCGAAGGTCAAGGCGTACTTCAAGCACCAGGGCCACCGCACGAGCGAGTCGCAGCACGCCCTGCAGGCGCACGCGGACTCGTGGGCGGGCTACACGGAGCTGCGCGGCGTCGGGCAGGTCGTCGCGGAGGTGTCGCCGTACGCCGCGGACCTCGACTGGAGCGACGTCAACGAGCTCGCGGACCTCACCAGCGTGGTCGAGTACCTCGGCCGGGCGACGGCCAGGATGCACTCGGTCGCCGACGACGAGTCCAGCCACGATCTGGTGAACTTCTCCACCGAGGAGGCGATCGTCGCCGCGATCGACCGCGACGAGGAAGGGTTCGTCGCCTCGATCGCCGACTTCGCGCACGAGTACGGCGCCCGCGCCCGCGCCGACCACCAGATCTTCGTCGACCTCTTCCGCAACGGGAAGTTCCCGGGCCTGTAAAGATACGAGTATGGCCGCGCGAATCGAACGAATCGTCACCGAAGGCACGTTCTCGCTGGACGGCGAGACGTTCGACGTCGACAACAACGTGTGGATCGTCGGCGACGACGAGGAGGCGGTCGTCATCGACGCCGCCCACGACGCCGCCGCGATCCTGCACGCCGTCGGCTCCCGGCGGTTGCTGGCGATCGTCTGTACGCACGGCCACGACGACCACATCGACGCCGCCCCGGAGGTGGCGCTGCGCACCGGCGCGCCGATCCTGCTGCACCCCGAGGACCTGCCGCTGTGGCACATGCGCCACCCCGACCTCGAACCGTCCGCGACCCTGGCCGACGGTCAGGTCATCACGGTCGCCGGCACCGACCTGACGGTCCTGCACACGCCCGGCCACAGCCCCGGCGCCGTCTCCCTGTCGGCGCCGGAGCTCGGCGTCGTCTTCACCGGCGACACCCTCTTCCAGGGCGGCCCCGGCGCCACCGGCCGATCATTTTCGGACAAGCCGACGATCCTGGAGTCGATCCGGACCCGCCTGCTCACCCTCCCGGGCGACACGGTCGTCCACACCGGCCACGGTACGGACACCACCATCGCCGCCGAGTCCGGCATCTAGCAGCGAGAGCAAAGCTGATCAAAAACGCAACAGCGGGTGCAGGGTGATCCCCTCGCCCGCCAGCGCCTCGGTCCCGCCCTCCTGACGGTCGATGACGCACACGGCGTCGGAGACGATCGCCCCGGCCGATCGCAGCGCCGCGGCCGACAGGGCGATCTGGCCGCCCGAGGTGACGACGTCCTCGACCAGCAGGACCCGGCGGCCGGTGAGGTCGGCGCCCTCGGCGAGGCGGCCGGTGCCGTAGGGCTTCGCGGCCTTGCGGACGAACGCGCACGGCAGCCCCGCGTGCCGGGCGAGCGCGACGACGACCGCGATCCCGCCCATCTCCAGCCCGGCGAGGACCTCCGTGCCGGTGGGCACGAGCCGGGCGAGCCCGGCGCCGACGGCGTCGAGCAGGACCGGGTCGGCCTCGAACTGGTACTTGTCGAAGTAGTGCGTCGCGGTGCGCCCCGATCGCAGGACGAACGAGCCGGTCAGGCGGCAGCGCTCGGCGATGATCGCGGCGAGGTCAGCGGTTTCCACAAGGTTGAAGGATCCCATCGGCGGGGACAGACAACGGCGCCGGGGGCTGCCATGATGTCCGGCGTGATTCGCCTCTATGGACTGCTGTTCCTGATCGACCTGGTGATGCTGGTCGTCGCGCTCATCGACTGCCTGTCCTCCGACGAGGACCGGGTGCGCAACCTGCCGAAGGTCGCCTGGGTGTTCATCATCCTGCTGTTCTCCCCGGTCGGGTGGATCGCCTGGTACGCCGCCGGGCGCCCGCAGGCCGTCCGGGCGGGCGGCACGTGGCGGCCGGGCAGCGGCTTCCCGGAGCGCGAGCGCCCCCGGTCCGTCGCGCCCGACGACGACCCCGCGTTCCTGCGCGAGCTCGCCCGCTCGCGCCGCGACGACGAGGAGATGTTCAGCAAGTGGGAGGCCGACCTCCGCCGCCGCGAGGAGGAGCTGCGCCGCCGCGAGGAACGCCCCGAAAGCTAGACCAGAAAGCCGGCCCGGAAAGCAGGACCTGAAAGCCAGACCGGAAACTAGCGCAGCCCGGCGTCGAGCCGGGCCCGCAGCCAGGGCAGCATGACGTCGGCCTGGTCCTGCTGGAAGCGGCGCAGCGTCGGCAGCCCCGGCGGCGCGGGCTGCCGGGCCCCGTCGGTGAAGAACGCCGCCAGCCCCGCCACCACGGCGGTCACGTCACCGAGGTCGGGCGAGAAGCAGTCCAGCACATCGTCGGAGATCTCCCCGCCGTACAGGCGGACATTGAGCAGCAGCGAGAGGGTGTCGAACCAGGGGACACCCACCGCGGCGCCCGGCCAGTCGACGACCATGACCGAACCGTCCGGGCGGATCAGCAGGTTGTCGGCGCGGATGTCGACATGCACGAGCCGGTCCCCGGCCAGGGCCGCGGTCCCCCGGTCGGCGAGCTCGACGAGCAGGTCCAGGTTGGCCGCCGCCCACGGATCCAGCGACGGCGGCGGATCGGCCGCCAGCCGCCGCCACCCGGCGAAGTTGTCGGCGAGCAGCGAGGGCAGCGCCGGCAGCCCCGTCGCCGGCACCGCGAGCCGCCGCAGCGCGTCGAGGACGGCCTCGAGGTCCGGTTGCTGCCACGGTACGAGCGGCTGCCGGCCCTCCACGTCGGCGAACACGAGCGCCACCCAGGTGCCGTCGTCGTGGAACCCGAGCAGGCGGGGCGCCGGCACGTCCGCCGGCAGCGCCGCGGTGACCCGGGCCTCAGCGCGGTGCAGGGCGACGCTGTGCTCGTTCTGCGCGGCGCTGACCGCCTTGACGAACGCCCGCGAGCCGTCGGCCAGGCGCACCCTGTCCGCGGTGCCGGGCGAGAACCCGCCGACCTGCGACACGGCCTCCACGACCGGCCCGCCCAGGATCGCGGCGACCGCCGCGTGCACCGACGGCGGCAGGTCGTCCCAGCCGATGCGTACCCCGGAAGCCTGCACCATCGCACGATGGTCCCACCTCCCGCCGCGCCTGCGCGAGCACGCGATCGGGTGCTGCTAGCATTCCGGTCGTCGTACAGCTGATCGGGGAGAGCGGGCGGACGGTGGACCAGCGGCAGGGCTTGGGTCCGGTGCTCACGGTGCCGAACTTGATCAGCTTCGCCCGTCTGCTCGGCGTGCCGCTGTTCCTGTACCTGTTCCTCGCCACCGACGCGACCGGCTGGGCGATCGGCGTGCTCGTCGTCGGCGGGCTCAGCGACTGGGTCGACGGCTTCGCCGCCCGCCGTCTCAAGCAGGTCAGCCGCCTCGGTGAGCTCCTCGACCCCCTCGCCGACCGCCTGTACATCCTGGCGACGCTGTTCGCGCTGACGTTCAAGGACGTCGTGCCATGGTGGTTCACGATCGCGCTGCTGGCCCGCGAGGCCGTCATGATCCTGTGCCTCGTCGTCCTGCGCGTCCTCGGCCACGGCCCGCCGCCCGTGCACTATGTCGGCAAGACCGCCACCGCGGTGCTGCTGATGGGCTTCCCGATGATGCTGCTCGCCAAGTTCAGCGAGGCCGCGCGGCCGTGGGCGCTGCCCAGCGGCTGGGCGCTCCTGTGGTGGGGGATCGTCCTGTACTGGGTGGCCGCCGTCTTCTACTTCATCCAGGCCGCGATCCACGTGCGGGCCGGCCGGCTCGCGTCGTGACGTTCGCTCGCCGCGACGACCTGCTCGGCGACCTGTTCCGCACGCCGCTCGACCCGGGCTACGCGCAGGCCGCCGCCCGCCGCCGGGAGGGCACGCCGCCGCCCCGGTGGGGGCCGGCCGCCCGGGCCGTGACGCTCGCGGCCGTCGGGTTCCTGCTGGCCGTGGCGTACCACCAGGTGGTGGCCGAGGCGCCGTCGGCGAGCCGGGCGCGCGACGACCTGGTCACCGACGTCCGTTCGCGGCAGCGCACGGCGGAGGACCTGCAGCGCCAGGTCGACGTGCTCCGCACCCAGGTCGACCAGGCCCGCGACGACGCCCTCGCCGACGCCTCCGGCGCCGCCACGCTGCGCGGCCTCGCCGCCGGCGCCGGCACCGCGAAGGTCACCGGCGACGGGGTCGTCGTCCGCGTCGTCGACGCTCCCCCGCAGGTCGACCCGGTCACCGGCCACACCGCCGAGGAGAACCTCGGCATCGTGCTGGACCGCGACCTGCAGGACGTCGCCAACGGCCTCTGGCAGGCCGGGGCGGAGGCCATCGCCGTCAACGGCCAGCGCCTCACCGCCACCAGCACCATCCGCGCCGCCGGCGGCGTGATCCTCGTCGACTTCAAGCCCGTCACCAGCCCGTACGACGTCGCCGCCATCGGCTCCCCCGACATCGCCGACCGGTTCTCCTCGTCCACGACCGCCCGCCGGTTCCGCCGGTACGTCGACAACTACCGCATGCAGTTCACCGTCAAGGCCCGCAAGGGGCTCGTCCTCGCCGCCGCCCCCGAGCCCCCGCTGCGGTACGCCCACCCGCCGGCACCCTCGGTGTCGCCATCACCCACTGGAGGTCACCGGTGATCGCGGTGCTCGCACTCGCCATCGGCGTCGCGGCGGGAATCTTCCTCGAGCCGACCGTGCCGCTGGGTCTGCAGCCGTACCTGCCGATCGCCGTCGTCGCCGCCCTGGACGCCGTGTTCGGGGGCGTGCGGGCCAAGCTCGACGGCATCTTCGACGACAAGCAGTTCACCATCTCGTTCATCTCCAACGTGCTGGTCGCCGCCCTCATCGTCTACCTCGGCGACCAGCTCGGCGTCGGCGGCCAGCTCTCCACCGGTGTCGTCGTCGTCCTGGGCGTGCGCATCTTCAGCAACGCCGCCGCCATCCGCCGTCACCTCTTCCGCGCATGACTCCCACCGACGACACCCCGCCGACCGGCGGAGACCACCTCAACCCCACGAACGAGGACGGCACCCTGCCCTCCTCGACGGCCGAGGGTGACAACCCCGAGGGCGGTGCGCGGTCCTCCTCACCGGCCGAGGGTGAGCACCGCTCCCCCTCGGGCGAGGACGGTGCCGGGCGCTCCCCTTCGACGCCTTCCCGCCGGCGCCCTCCATCACCCCGCCAGCTCCCCCGTTCGGGCGACATTTCGGAAATGTCCGGAAGAGCGGACTCGGAGCCGGAGGGCGGGCAGGAACCCCCGGCGGAACGGGCCGGAAGCGAAGAACCGGAACAGGAACACGAGACGACCCCCGCGGAAGCGGTTCCGGGTGAGTCCGAGGGTGCTCCCCCGGCGGGTGAGGCGACGGACGCCGGCGGCAGGCGGCGGCGGGGTGGGACCGGGGTGGTCATCGCGCTGCTGCTGGGGCTGCTCGGGTTCGGGATCTCGGTGCAGTTCAAGGCGGGCAGCTCCGACGCCGAGCTGGCCGCCGCCAGGCCCGAGGACCTGGTGCGGATCCTGTCGGATCTCGACGCGCAGCAGGACCGGCTGCGGCGGGAGATCAGCGACCTGGAGGAGACCCGGCGGCAGCTGGACTCGGGGGCACAAGGGCGCGACGCGGCGCTCGCCGAGGCCCGGAAACGGGCCGATGAGCTGGGGATCCTGGCGGGGACGCTGCCGGCGGAGGGCCCCGGGCTGTCGATCGAGATCACCCCGGGCACGGAGAAGGTCAAGGCCGAGGTCATCCTCGACGCGATCGAGGAGCTGCGCGGCGCCGGGGCCGAGGCGATGCAGATCAGCGGGCGCGAGGGCGGCGCGGTCCGGGTCGTCGCCGCGACCTACTTCGTGGACGGGGACAACGACCGGCTGGTGGTCGCCGGGTCGAGTCTCACGGCGCCGTATACGATCATGGTCATCGGAGGGCCTGACACCATGCGCACTGCGCTGAACATCCCCGGAGGGGTGGTGGACAGCGTGCGGCAGCACGGCGGTACGGTTCTGGTGCGCGAAGCGGACCCGGTGCGCGTGACAGCGTTGCACGCCGCCGGTGAGTTGCGATACGCAAAGCCAGCTTGACCCGGCACCCGACGACGGACCGGCCAGCACGAGCGAAGGACCGACGTGATTCCCGAGGATCTGCGTTACACGGCGGAGCACGAGTGGCTCGCACCGGCGGACGCCGGCGCCTTCAAGGTCGGCATCACCGACTTCGCCCAGGAAGCGCTGGGCGACATCGTGTTCGTGCAGCTGCCGGAGGTCGGCGCGAAGGTGCAGGCCGGCGAGTCGTTCGGCGAGGTCGAGTCGACCAAGAGTGTGTCGGAGATCTACGCTCCGGTGTCGGGTGAGATCGTCGCGGTCAACGCCGCCCTGGACGCCACGCCCGAGGTGCTCAACTCCGACCCGTACGGCGCCGGCTGGCTGGTCGAGCTCAAGGCAGACGACCCGGCGGCCGTCGACGCGCTGCTCGACGCCGCGGCGTACGGGGAACTGACCGAGAACAGCTGAGCAGCACCGCGAACTGAAACAGCGCACCAGCAGACAACGTCCGAAGAGACTGACAGGAAATACGGCAATAGGCTGCCGCGCGTCTGGTTGACCCGTGATTTCGGGCGTGACTAGGCTCGCTCAGTCAACCGTATGCATCGGCCTGTCGCATCGGCGGACACCCGAACAGACGACCGTGAGGTGGTTCCATGACGCGCCCAGACGACGAGTTCCCCCCGCTCGACGTCACGTCCACGCTCAACCTTGGCGCCATTGAGGATGCCATCGCCGGGCAGGACGACGACGTGGTCCCCACCCGCGTGTCGGGCTCACTGCCACCCGGCACGGCCCTGTTGGCGGTCCGCCGCGGGCCCAACGCCGGTGCCCGCTTCCTGCTCGACCACGACGTGACGACCAGCGGTCGGCACCCCGACAGTGACATCTTCCTCGACGACGTCACGGTGTCGCGTCGCCACGCCGAGTTCCACCGCGAGGGTGGCACGTTCACGGTCCGCGACGTCGGCAGCCTCAACGGCACGTATGTGAACCGCGAGCGGGTCGAGGCCGCGACCCTCAGCAACGGCGACGAGGTCCAGATCGGCAAGTTCCGCCTCGTGTTCGTGGCAGGACCGCGCCCCGACGAGAGCTGAGGCGATGACGGCGTCGGCAGCCGCCTGGGACACCCCGCAGGACCGCGACGGGCACGACCGTGGCGGTCCTCAAGGTGCTGCCCGGGGTGAGCGCCTGATGAGCATCGGTGAGGTGCTCGCGCAGCTGCGCGCCGACTTCCCGGACGTGACGATCTCGAAGCTGCGGTTCCTGGAGACCGAGGGTCTCGTGGAGCCGCGGCGGACGCCGGCCGGCTACCGCAAGTACACCTGGACCGACATCTCCCGGCTGCGCTACGTGCTGACCGCCCAGCGTGACCAATATCTCCCGCTTCGGGTGATCCGTGAGCACCTCGCGACGATGGGCGACCCGCTCACCGACGTGTCGCAGTCCGCGCTGCCGGTCGAGGCCGCCCCCGAGGTGCGGCTCAACCGCGAGGAGCTGCTCGACAAGGCCGGCCTGAGCGACGACACGCTGCGCGCCCTGGAGGGGCACGGCCTGGTGAAACCCCGGCCGGGCGGCGGGTTCGACGCCGACGCGCTCGAGGTGGCGACGGCGGCGGCGCGGCTGGCCGAGTTCGGCATCGAGCCGCGCCACCTGCGGGCCTACCGGGCCGCCGCGGACCGCGAGATCGGCCTGTTCAGCCAGCTGGTGACGCCCATGACCCGGCAGAACGGGCCGGCCGCCCGGGCGCGAGCCGCGGACACCGTCCACGAGCTGGCCGCACTGACCCAGCGGGTGCATGCCGCCTTGGTGCGAGCGGGTCTGCGCGAGATCCTGGGTAAGTGAGACCCTCCTTCGCACCCTCGACCGGAGCGATCTTCGCCACTGAGCGCACTTGGCCGGTGGCGCGAGTGGCACGACCGCCCCTTGGTCCGTGTACCGTGCAGGGAGTGGCAAGTCGACACGGAGGCGGGCAGTGCGAGAGCTGAATGTGGTCGGTGTTCGCGTGGAGCTGCCTACCAATCAGCCCATCGTGTTGCTCAAGGAGGTCGACGGCGACCGCTACCTGCCGATCTGGATCGGTGCGGTGGAGGCGACCGCGATCGCCTATGAGCAGCAGGGGGTCAAGCCTGCGCGGCCGCTCACACACGACCTGATGCGCGACATGCTGGCGGCGCTCAAGGCACCGCTGAAGGCGGTCGAGATCGTCGAGATGCGCGACAACATCTTCTATGCCGAGCTGGTCATCGGCGACAACGTGCGGGTCTCCGCCCGGCCGAGTGACTCGATCGCTCTGGCGCTGCGGGTGGGTGCGCCGATCCGCTGCGCGGACCAGGTGCTGACCGAGGCCGCCATCGTCATCCCGGACGAGCAGGAGGACGAGGTGGAGAAGTTCCGCGAGTTCCTGGAGCAGGTCCGCCCAGAGGACTTCGCCGGGTAGTAGGTTCGGTTCCGAAGGGTCTCCTCGTACCACCGACATATCGGACAAATGGTTACGATGGCGACGCGCGGAAAATTTGACGCACCGGCACGCGGCGTGTCGCGGCGTTACCTCCCCGCTGACCCTCAAGGTGCGCTATAGGGTTGCGGGTGTTGACGCTGGAGGTGGGTCGCAATGCAACAGCCGCCCGATCCCGGGATATCCGGTCATGCTGCTGACACGGTTTCGGTGAGTACGATCGCCAAGTCCGACGACGTCGGCTACCGCGGTCCGACCGCCTGCCACGCCGCCGGGATCAGCTACCGGCAGCTCGACTACTGGGCCCGCACCGCGCTGGTCGTGCCGAGCGTGCGCGACGCGGCGGGCTCCGGCAGCCAGCGGCTCTACTCGTTCCGCGACATCGTGGTGCTCAAGGTCGTCAAGCGCCTCCTGGACGCGGGCGTCTCCCTGCAGAACATCCGCAAGGCGATCGAGACCCTGCGTTCCCGCGGCGTCGCCGACCTGGCCGGCATCACCCTGATCTCCGACGGCACCACCGTCTACGAGTGCCGCTCCCCCGAAGAGGTCGTCGACCTGCTGCAGGGCGGCCAGGGCGTGTTCGGCATCGCGATCTCCGGCGCGTTCAAGGAGATCGAGGGCACGCTGTCGCACCTGCCCGCCGAGGCGGCCACCCCCGCCGAGGAGGTCCCGGTCTCCGCCGACGACTTCGCCCAGGCCGGCGGTGACGAGCTGGCCATGCGCCGGGCCCGCCGCCGCGCGGGCTGAGCCCCGGCACCCTCCAGCACCACCCACGCCGGTCGACCGTCCCAGGTCGACCGGCGTTTCCGCATGCCCGCACGATCCGCGGGCCTGGTTAGGCATGGCATGAAAGGTGGGCTCGGCGTCGTTGCGGACATCCCCGCGGCGCCGCGAGGATCGGAGGCATGGCGGCTCGGCGGGTACTGGTGGTGCTGTTCGACGGGGTGCAGAGCCTCGACGTGACCGGACCGGTCGAGGTGTTCGCCGGCGCCGAGCAGGCCAGCAGCGGGTCGTACAGCGTCCGCACCGGCAGCGTCGGCGGCCTCGGCGTCCGGACGTCCAGCGGGCTCCGGATGCTGCCGGACGAGGACCTGGCCACAGCGGACCCGGCGGACGTGCTGGTCGTGCCCGGCGGCGTCGGCACGCGGACGAGCGACCCGCGGCTCGTCGACTGGCTCCGCGGCGCCGCGCCCCGGGCCGGGCGGGTGGCGTCGGTGTGCACGGGGGCGTTCCTGCTCGCCGAGGCCGGCCTGCTCGACGGGCGCCGCGCCACGACCCACTGGCGCCACGCCCCGGCGCTCGCCCGCCGCTTCCCCGGCGTCACCGTCGACACCGAGCCGATCTTCGTGCACGACCGGGGTGTCTGGACGTCTGCCGGGGTCACCGCCGGCATCGACCTGGCCCTCGCGGTCGTCGAGCAGGACCACGGCCGGGATCTCGCGCTCGAGATCGCCCGGCACCTCGTGATGTTCGTCCGCCGGCCCGGCGGGCAGCGGCAGTTCAGCGCGCAGCTGGAGGCGCAGGTCGCCGGCCGTGACCCGCTGCGGGAGGTGCAGCGCCACATCGCCGAGCACCCCGGCGGCGACCTCAGCGTCGAGGCCCTCGCGAGGCGGGCCAACCTGTCCCCGCGCCAGTTCAGCCGGGCGTTCACGGCGGAGGTCGGCACCCCGCCCGGCCGGTACGTCGACCGGGTCCGCCTGGAGACCGCCCGCCGGCACCTCGAGGAGGGCGCCTTCGTGGAGGACACGGCGCGTGCCTGTGGCTACGGCACCGGCGAGGCCATGCGCCGCGCGTTCATCCGGACGCTCGGTGTCACACCGACCGACTACAAGGAGCGGTTCTCATGCAGCTGATTTTCGTGGTGTACGACGGAATGACCGCCCTGGACGCCATCGGCCCCTACGAGATCCTGTCGCGGCTGCCCGGCGCGCGGGTCACGTTCGCCGGGGTGCAGGCCGGCCCCGTCCGCACCGACACCGGGGCGCTCTCGCTCGTCGCCGACCGGGCCCTCGCCGACTGCCGCGACCCCGATCTCGTCCTGGTCCCCGGCGGCCCGTCCGTGCGCGACCAGGTGACCGACACCGCCCTGCACGACTGGCTGCGCGCCGTGGACCCCGCCACGACCTGGACGACGTCGGTCTGCACCGGTTCGCTCATCCTCGCGGCCGCGGGCCTCCTGCGGGGCCGGACCGCGACGTCGCACTGGCTCGCGTTGGATCTGCTGCCGAGGTACGGCGTGACCCCCGTCGCCGAACGGGTCGTCCAGGACGGCAAGTACGTGACCGGCGCGGGCGTCTCCGCCGGCATCGACCTGGCGCTGACCCTGGCGGCCACGATCGCCGGGCCGCAGGTGGCCCAGTCGATCCAGCTCGCCTGCGAGTACGACCCCCGGCCGCCGTTCACCGCCGGCTCCCCGCGGACCGCTCCCCCGGCCCTCGTGTCGCGGCTGCGCGCGGACGCCCACCTCGTGCTGACGACATAGACTGCTGGTCGTGGCGTTCCGTGGCTGGCCCGCCGAGGCCCTCGACTTCTACGACGGCCTCGAGGCCGACAACTCCAAGACCTACTGGACCGCCCACAAGGCGGTGTACGAGGAGCAGGTCCGCGCCCCGATGCTCGCCCTGCTGGAGGAGCTCGCACCGGAGTTCGGCCCGGCGAAGATCTTCCGCCCGTACCGCGACGTCCGGTTCAGCGCCGACAAGTCGCCGTACAAGACCTCGTGCGCGGCCTCGTTCGAGCAGGGCGGCTACGTCCAGCTGACGGCGGCCGGCCTGGCGGCGGGAGCCGGCGCGTACATGATGGACTCCCCGCGGCTGGCGAAGTTCCGCCAGGCGGTCGCCGACGACTCCAGCGGCGCCCCGCTCACCGAGATCGTCGCCGCCCTGGAGGCGAAGGGCACCTCGGTCACCTCGCACGAGCAGCTGAAGACGATCCCGCGCGGCTTCCCGAAGGACCACCCGCGCGCGGACCTGCTGCGGCAGAAGGGCCTGATCGCGTGGCACCAGTTCGAGCTGCGCCCCTGGCTGGGCACCGCGAAGGCGAAGACGCACCTGGTGACGTTCTTCCGCTCGTGCGCCCCGCTCCAGGAGTGGCTCGCCACCCACACCTGACCCGCCGCGTAAACCATGATCCGGAAGACTTCGTGCCGTCAGCGGTGCACAAGGTCTACCGGATCACAAGGCGCCGACCGGAGTCAGCCGTAGCGCGGCGTACAACATGATCCGGAAGACTTCGTGCCGTCAGCGGTGCACAAGGTCTACCGGATCACGAGGCGCCGACCGGAGTCAGCCGTAGCGCGGCGTACAACATGATCCGGAAGACTTCGTGCGGCTACCGGGGCACAAGGTCTACCGGATCACGCGGCCTGGGTCTTGTCGGGGCGGACAACGGGGTGGGGTCAGCGGCGTTCGACGGCGGCCATGACGACGTCGAACGGGGCTGCGGCGGCACGGGCGGCCTCGGCGCGGTCCGCGGCTTCGCGCTCGGCGGCGTCGAGCCACAGGGCGCCCTCGGTGCGCATCGCCTCGCGGGCGGCCGACGCGCCCGCCTGCCAGGCGGCCTCCTCGGCGGCGGCGCGCAGCAGCGTGGCGGGCCGCTCGCCGACCGGGACCTCCGGCGGGTCGGCCAGCAGGTTGCCGGGCGGGACGAAGACGACGGGCAGCCCGGAGCCGACCACCGCCGCGTGCCTGCGGGCCTCGAAGTCCGGGGCGGAGGCCACCGCGTCGGCGTAGACGGCGGCCGTGCGGGCCGCGATCGCCTCCCACGAGTGCCGGTCCCGGACCATCTGCCGGGCCTTCGTCGCCAGGCCCTGCGCGAACAGCGGGTCCTGCAGCAACGCGTCGACTGCGTCGGCGAGGCCGTCGGGCTCACCGACGGGGAAGCGGACGCCGGTGACGCCGTGCTCCACGATCGAGGCGAGCCCACCCGTCGACGCGACGACGAGCGCCGCACCCGAGGCCGCCGCCTCGAGGGCGACGGTGCCGGTCGGCTCATACCGGCTCGGCACGACGAACGCGTCGGCGGCGGCGAGGACCGCGGCGAGGGTGCGCTGGTCGAGCTGGCCGGGGAAGCTGACGGCGCGGTGCAGCTTGCGCTTGCGCGCCTCCTCGATGAGGGCGGCCCGGTAGTCACCGTCGCCGACGACGACGGCGCGCGTGCCGGGGTGCCGGTCGCGGATCGCCGGGAGGGCCTCGAGCAGGTCCTGGAAGCCCTTCTCGGCGACGAGCCGGCCCGCGGAGACGAGCAGCGGTCCCTCGCCGGCAAAGCGGAGCCGGGCGGCGAGGACCTCGCGGGCGCTCGCCGTCCACCTGTCGGGGTCGATGCCGTTGGGCACGACGTCGACCCGCTCGTCGGGGACGTCGAAGAGGTGCTGGACCTCCCACCGCAGGTACTCGGTGGGCACGATCACCCGGCACGCCTCGGAGCCCAGCCACCACTCGACGGAGTGCACGGAGCGGCTGGTGTCGCCGGTGAGGTAGCCCTGGCGCCGGCCCGCCTCGGTCGCCTGCATCGAGGCGACGAACGGCACCCCGAGCGCCTCCTTGAGGGTGACCGCGGCGTGGGTGACGAACCAGTCGTGGGCGTGGATGATGTCATACCCCTCGGCGGGCACGGTGCGGACCGCGGCCTCGGCGAGCAGGTGGTTGACGGCCATCGTGTCGGCGAGCGCACCGGCCCCGCCCGCCCCGTCGGCCGAGGGCAGCGGCGCGGCGCGGACGACCCGCACGCCGTCGACGACGGACTCCGGAACAGGACCATGACGGGTCACCACGGTCACCGAGTGACCGGCGGCGGCCAGTGCTGCTGACAACGCTGCGATGCGCCCGCGGGGCGCACCATCTGTCGACGGACTCTGAAAATCCCAGGCGATCATCAAGACGCGCATTGCGGATACCTCTCGTCGCCGACTGTCACCGTAGCGCGTTCCGGCGCTTGCGCGGAGCAGCATCGCGGGCCAATTTCAACTTTTCGGTCTTGCCGGAAGATGCCGTTTGCAACTTGCGATTCGCCCTGATGGCGGCCCTCGCGTGCAGCACCGCGGCGACCGAGCGGGCCGAGAACGGGGCGCCGGTCGCGCGGTGCGGAGCGTCACCCTCCGCGATCTCGCTGACGGAGCCGAGACCGCACTCGCCGAGGTGCGCCTCGACGGCGGTGAGCACGGTGTCCACCGGCAGCCCGGCCGCGATCCGCGCCTCGACGTACGGCCCCAGCAGCCACAGCCACGCGGTCCCCTGGTGATACGCCGTGTCGCGGGCGACCACGCCGCCGCGGTGGGTGCCGTGGTAGCCGTACTCGGCCGGGGCGAGGCTGCGCAGCCCGAGCGGCGTGACGAGGGTCGCCCCGATCGCCTGCAGCACCTGCGTGCGCAGCCGCGGCTCGTCGGCGGCCGGCGCGTACGGCAGGCTGAACGCCAGCAGCTGGTTGGGGCGCAGCACGGCGTCGTCGTGGATGCTGCCGCCGCCCTTCGGGTAGGCGGCCGGCCGGGCGTCGACGAGGTCGAAGAGCCACCCGTCGGGGGCCCGGAACCGCTTGACGACCTGGGCCTTCACCGCCTCCCGGCGGGAGTGCACGACGGAGGCGTCGCGGCCGCAGCGCTCCCGCAGCGCGCCGACGGCGCCGAGGGCGTTGGCCCACAGGGCGTTGAGCTCGACGGGCTTGCCGTCGCGCGGGGTGACGGGGCCGCGGGGCAGCCGCGCGTTCATCCAGGTGAGGCCGGACTCGTCGGCCTCGACGGCGAGCAGCCCGTCGGAGGTGTCGGCGCGCACGCCGTCGCGGGTGCCTTTGGTGTACGCCGCGATCACGCCCTCCAGCACGGGCAGCAGCTCCGCGGCGAGGGCGTCGTCGCCGGTACGGGCGACGTGCCGCTCGGCGGCGTGCACGAACCACAGCGGCCCGTCGCAGTCGCCCAGCCGGGAGGCGCGCATCCGCTCGGGGAGGTCGGCGTGGGCCCGCAGCAGCCGGGCCCCCTCGTCGAACCGTCCGGTGGCGAGGAACAGGCCCTCGTAGGCGGTCATCGTGTCGCGCAGGTAGCTGCCGAACCACGGATACCCGGCGACGACGTCGGGCGTCCCGTCGGGCTTCGTGACGATGCACTGGTCGGCGGCGAGCACGAGCGCCTTGTCGACGGCGTCGCGGGCACCGGCGGTGGCGGCGGTCCGCAGCAGCTTCCGCGCCCGGCGCCGCGTGTCGGCCACGACAGTGGCCGCCGCGGGAGGCACGGCGTCGAGGTCGCCGGACCAGGCGGACACCGAGAGCGTCTCGTCGAGGGCCAGGGTGGCCTGGAACGTGCCGGCGGCCCACAGGTCCTCGACCGGGTTCAGGCCCCGGGCCGCCTCCTCGCGGGCGTACGCGTCGAGGTACCACTCGCCGACCGGTCGGAAGTCCGGCCCGTCGACGCGGTAGGCGCCGTCGACGGTGAACCCGCCGCCCCCGGCGAGCTCGACCGCCGGCGGCTCGGTCGTCCGGTCCCGTTCGCCGTCGGCGTCGCGCCACGTGCACAGCGCGGTCAGCGTCAGCTCGACCGTGACGCCGGCGGGCGCGTCGACGAGCCGGTGCACGACGGCGACGCTGTTGCGCCCGTGCATCATCGCGACCTCGCGCTCGATCACGACCTCGCCGATCCGCCAGCGCCAGCGCGGCACGCCGTCGGCGAGCTCGAAGTGCTCGAGGTGGTGGTGGCCGGCCGGGTCGATCGCGCCGGACGCCCACTCGTGCACGGCGAGGCGCACGGCGGCTCCGCCGGGCAGGGTGACGACGGGGTCGAGGGCGGCGAGCGCGAGGTGCCGGTCCGGGGTCACGAGCAGGCCGTGGTACCGCCGGGTGCGGAGCCCCGCGACCGTCCCGTTCGCGTAGCCACCGGTCCCGTCGGTGACGAGCCACTCGTGTTCGAACCCGGAAGCCGAGCCGCAGACATGGGGGCCGAAGGTCATGACCGATCCCGGGGGCATGTGCCCAACTATGATCCAATCCCCCTTGTTTGAAACGTGCGCCACACGAATTTCGGGTGTGATTCATCCCGGGCACCTGTCGGAAAGCCGACGCGCCCCGGCGCACGATTCATTATTGATGGCACTGGGCATATGGCAGCCAGCTTCGCGCGTACCCGCGCGTGAACTTTCGACGCACGTAACACTGTGGCAACGCCGCACCCGTTGAGCACTGGTGCCGGCTGATGGATCAGGAGTTGAGATGCAGGTTTGGCCGGGCAACCGGTACCCGTTGGGTGCTACGTACGACGGGCAGGGCACGAACTTCGCGATCTTCTCCGAGGTGGCAACGGCCGTCGAACTGTGCCTGTTCGACGACAACGACGTCGAGGAGCGCATCAAGCTCGTCGAGGTCGACGCCTTCGTGTGGCACGCCTACCTGCCTGGTGTCGACCCGGGACAGCGCTACGGCTTCCGCGTGCACGGTGACTACGACCCGGCGCGGGGACTACGCTGCAACCCGCACAAGCTGCTGCTGGACCCGTACGCCAAGGCGATCGACGGCGACATCACCTGGGACCCGGCCGTCTACGGGTACGACTTCAACGACCCCGAACAGATGTCCACCGCCGACTCCGCGCCGTTCATGCCGAAGGCCGTCGTGGTGAACCCGTGGTTCGACTGGGGCAACGACGCCGCGCCGCGCATCCCGTACCACCACACCGTGGTGTACGAGGCGCACGTGAAGGGCCTGACGATGCGCCACCCGGACGTGCCGGAGGAGCTGCGCGGCACGTACTCCGGCATCGCCCACCCGGCGATCATCGAGCACCTGCGCCGGCTCGGCGTCACCGCCCTGGAGCTGCTGCCGGTGCACCACTTCGTGCACGACCAGCGCCTGGTGGAGCTCGGCCTGTCCAACTACTGGGGCTACAACACGATCGGCTTCTTCGCCCCGTACCACGGCTACGCGCGGCGGCACCGCGGCCAGCAGGTCCAGGAGTTCCGCGGCATGGTCAAGGCCCTGCACGCGGCCGGCATCGAGGTCATCCTCGACGTCGTCTACAACCACACCGCCGAGGGCAACCACCTCGGCCCGACGCTCGGCTTCAAGGGCCTGGACAACGGGCACTACTACAAGCTCGAGGACGACGACAACCGCTACTACACCGACTACACGGGCACCGGCAACAGCCTCAACGTGCGCAACCCGCACACCCTGCAGCTCATCATGGACTCACTGCGCTACTGGGTGACGGAGATGCGCGTCGACGGGTTCCGCTTCGACCTCGCCTCGACCCTGGCCCGCGAGTTCTACGAGGTCGACCGCCTGTCGACGTTCTTCGAGGTCGTGCAGCAGGACCCGGTCGTCAACCAGGTGAAGCTGATCGCGGAGCCGTGGGACGTCGGCCCGGGCGGCTACCAGGTCGGCAACTTCCCGCCGCTGTGGACGGAGTGGAACGGCAAGTTCCGCGACACGGTCCGCGACTTCTGGCGCGGGGAGCCCGCGACGCTCAGCGAGTTCGCGTCGCGGATCTGCGGCTCGGCGGACCTGTACCAGGAAGACGGCCGGCTGCCGTTCGCCAGCATCAACTTCGTCACCTGCCACGACGGCTTCACGCTCAACGACCTGGTGTCGTACAACGAGAAGCACAACGAGGCGAACACCGAGGACAACCGCGACGGGGAGAGCCACAACCGGTCGTGGAACTGTGGCGTCGAGGGCCCCACCGACAACCCCGACATCAACGCGCTGCGGGCGAAGCAGCGGCGCAACTTCCTGACCACGCTGATGCTGTCGCAGGGCGTGCCGATGATCGCCGCCGGCGACGAGCTCGGCCGCACCCAGGGCGGCAACAACAACGCGTACTGCCAGGACAACGACATCAGCTGGATCGACTGGGACGACGTCGACGAGCAGCTGCTCGCCTTCACCCGGGGGCTCGCGGCGTTCCGGGAACGGCACCGGGTGTTCCGCCGCCGGCGGTTCTTCACCGGGCGGCCCGTGGCCCGGCAGGAGGGCACGCCCATCCCGGACGTGGCGTGGTTCGCCACCGACGGCCGGCAGATGACCGAGGAGGACTGGGACAACCAGTTCGGCAAGGCGCTCATGCTGTTCGTCAACGGCCAGTCGATCACCGAGCGGGGGTCGCACGGCGAGCGGCACGTCGACGACTCGTTCCTGCTGTGCTTCAACGCGCACTACGAGCCGGTCGACTTCGTCATCCCGCAGGCGGACTACGGCAAGGAGTGGGAGCTGGTGATCGCGACCGCGCCCGGGTCGGCCCGCGGCGGCGTGTCGTACACCGCCGGCGGGACCCTCGTGGTGCCGGACCGGTCCCTCGTCGTGCTCGACCGGACCGTGTGATCGGCGTGGCGGCGAACATCCCGTCCGGGACGTACCGCGTCCAGGTGCGCCCCGACTTCGACCTCGACGCGGCCGCCGGGCTCGCCGGCTACCTGCACGACCTCGGCGTGAGCCACCTGTACTCGGCGCCGCTGCTCGCCGCGACACCCGGCTCCCCGCACGGCTACGACGTGGTCGACCCGACCCGGGTCAACCCGGAGCTGGGCGGCCGGGAGGCGCTGCGGCGGCTGGTCGAGGCGCTGCGGCAGCAAGGGCTGGGCCTGGTCGTCGACATCGTGCCCAACCACATGGGCCTGTTCCAGCCGGCCGCGAACCCGGCCTGGTGGGACGTCCTGACGCACGGCCCGGCCTCCCGCTACGCGTCGTGGTTCGACATCGACTGGTCCGCGGGCCCCATCGTGGTGCCGGTGCTGGGCGCCGCCTCGGACATCGCTGAACTGTCGGTCTCCGGAGCCGAGCTGCGCTACTACGAGCACCGCTTCCCGATCGCCCCGGGCACCGGTGACGGCACCCCGCAGGAGGTGCACGACCGGCAGCACTACCGGCTCGTCGACTGGCGGCGCGGCAACGAGCTGCTCAACTACCGCCGGTTCTTCGCCGTGACGGAGTTGGCGGGTGTACGGGTGGAGGACCCGGCCGTGTTCGACGCCACCCACCGGGAGGTGCTGTCCTGGGTGGCCGACGGCGACGTCGACGGCATCCGGGTCGACCACCCCGACGGGCTGCGCGACCCCGGCGGGTACCTCGCCACGCTGCGCGAACGGGCCCCGGACACGTGGCTGCTCGTGGAGAAGATCCTGGAGCGCGGCGAGCCGCTCCCGCCGCACTGGCCCGTCGACGGCACCACCGGCTACGACGCCCTCGGCGACGTGTGCGGCCTGTTCATCGACCCGGCCGGCGCCCCGCCGGTCGACGGCGAGGACTGGCCCGAGGAGGCGCACGGGCAGAAGCTGGACGCGACCCGGCGGCTGTTCCCGGCGGAGCTGCGCCGCCTCGCCGCCCTCGCGCCCGGCCCCCTGACGGTCGACGTCCTGGCGGAGCTCGCCTCGAACTTCCACGTGTACCGCACGTACCTGCCGTACGGCCGGGACGACTTCGACGCCGCCGTCGCGGAGACGAAGCGCCGCCGGCCCGACCTCGCCGAGGCGCTGGACGGCCTCGTCCCCCGCCTCACCGACCCCGCCGACGAGCTGTGCGCCCGCTTCCAGCAGCTCACCGGCGCCGTCATGGCCAAGGGCGTCGAGGACACCGCCATGTACCGGTGGAACCGGTTCGTCGCCCTCAACGAGGTCGGCGGCGACCCGTCCCGCTTCGGCGTGCCGCCGCTGGAGTTCCACGCCGCCGCGGTCCGCCGCCTCGAGGAGTGGCCGGCCGGGATGACGACCCTGTCGACCCACGACACGAAGCGCGGCGAGGACGTCCGGGCCCGCCTCGCGGTCCTGTCCGAGGCGCCGGACCTGCTCGCGCCGCTGCTCGGCCGGGCCGGCATCCCGGACCCGTCGTTCGAGGCGCTGTTCTGGCAGACCGTGGTCGGCGCGTGGCCGCTGACCGCCGAGCGGCTGCAGGCGTACCTGACGAAGGCGGCCCGGGAGGCGAACCGCTCGACCTCGTGGGGCAACCCCGACCCGGCCTTCGAGGCGACGTTCGCCGCCGCCGTGCGGCTGCTGTCCGAGGACGCCGCCCTGCGCGCCGAGGTCGACACGATCGTGGCGGGGATCCGCCCCTTCGGCTGGTCCAACGCCCTCGGGCAGAAGCTGGTGCAGCTGACCATGCCCGGCGTCCCCGACGTCTACCAGGGCACGGAGCTGTGGGAGGACTCGCTCGTCGACCCCGACAACCGCCGCCCCGTCGACTTCGCCGAGCGGCGCGACCTCCTCGCCGCGCTGGATGCCGCCGCTGTACAGCCGCCCGTGGACTCCTCGGGTGTGGCGAAGCTCCTCGTCGTCAGCCGGGCGCTGCGGCTGCGCCGGGACCGGCCGGAGCTGTTCCGCGGCTACCAGCCGGTGCCCACCACCGGTGACAGTGCCGGCCACACGATCGCCTTCGACCGGGGCGGCGCCCTGACCGTCGCCACGCGGCTGCCGCTGCGCCTCGCCGCCGCCGGCGGCTGGGACAGCGAAACCCTGGTGCTGCCCGGCGGCGCCTGGACCGACGTCCTGACCGGCCGCGCGATCGCCTCCACGCGGGTCGGCGACATCCTCTCGACGTACCCCGTCGCGCTCTTGGTGAGGGAGTAGCCCGTGCACGAGTTCCGCGTCTGGGCCCCGTCCGCTTCCACCGTCTCGCTGTCCGTCGGCGACTCGTCCTCGGCTTCCTCGGCCTCCTTGCCTTCCTTGCCGATGGCCGCTGCCCATGACGGCTGGTGGACGCTGACCGTGCCGGACGCCGGCCACGGCACCGACTACGGATTCGTCCTCGACGGCGGCGAGGTCCTGCCCGACCCCCGCTCCAGGCGGCAGCCGTCAGGCGTGCACGGCCTGAGTCAGGTGTACGACCATGCCTCGTACACCTGGAACGACCGCGAATGGACGGGCCGCCAGCTACCCGGCAGCGTGATCTACGAACTGCACGTCGGCACGTTCACCCCCGGCGGCACGTTCGACACCGCGATCGAGAAGCTCCCCTACCTGCGGGACCTCGGCATCGACATGATCGAGCTGCTGCCCGTCAACACGTTCAACGGCACCTGGAACTGGGGCTACGACGGCGTCGGCTGGCACGCCGTCCAGGAGTCCTACGGCGGCCCCGATGGCCTCAAGCGCTTCATCGACGCCGCGCACACCCACGGCCTGGGCGTGATCATCGACGCGGTCTACAACCATTTCGGCCCGTCCGGCGCGTACACGCCGGCCTTCGGCCCCTACCTGTCCGCGGGCGCGAACACGTGGGGCCGCTCGCTGAACCTCGACGAGGCCCACTCCGGCGAGGTCCGCCGCTTCATCATCGACAGCGCCCTGCAGTGGCTGCGCGACTACCACGCCGACGGCCTGCGCCTCGACGCCGTCCACGCCCTCGTCGACCGCGGCGCCACCCACCTGCTGGAGGAGCTCGCCGTCGCCGTGGACGCGCTGTCCACCGCCGTCGGCCGCCCCCTGTCGCTCATCGCCGAGTCCGACCTCAACGACGCCAAGCTCGTGACGGCCCGCGAGGCCGGCGGCTACGGCCTGCACGCCCAGTGGGACGACGACGTGCACCACGCCCTGCACGCCCTGCTCACCGGCGAACGGCAGGGCTACTACGGCGACTTCGGCTCCCCCGCCTGCTTCGCCACCGTCTGGACGTCGGCCTTCTTCCACGCCGGCACCTGGTCCTCCTTCCGGGGCAGGGTGCACGGCCGCCCCGTCGACACGCTCCGGATTCCCGGCCACCGCTTCGTGGTCTGCCTGCAGAACCACGACCAGATCGGCAACCGCGCCACCGGCGACCGCCTGACCGCGAACCTCTCCGACGGCCTGCTCAAGGTGGGCGCGACGCTGCTGCTCACGTCCCCCTTCACCCCGATGCTCTTCATGGGCGAGGAGTTCGCCGCCCGCACCCCGTGGCAGTTCTTCACCAGCCACCCCGAGCCCTCACTGGCCACGGCCGTCCGCGAGGGCCGCCGCGAGGAGTTCGCCGCCCACGGCTGGCCACCCGGCGACGTCCCCGACCCTCAGGACCCGGCCACCTTCGACCACTCCCACCTGGACTGGTCCGCCCAGGACCCGTCGATGCTGGCGGTGTACCGGTCGCTGATCGCCCTCCGCAAACACCACCCCGCCCTGTCCGACCCGCGCCTCCCTCTGGTCGAGGTCACCCACGACGACGGCGTCCTGCTGATCCGCCGCGGCCCCCACACCGTCGCGGCAAACCTGACCTCAACCCCCCGCACCGTCCCCCTCTCCGCACCCTGCCTCCTCTTCACCACCGACGAATCGACCATCCTCCAGTCCGACTCCCTCACCCTCCCCCCAGAATCCGCCGCCATTCTGTAATTCCCCCCACCGCTGCCGCGGCGGGGCCCGGCGGGGATTCTCACCCGCAGCCCCAATGCGCCGCTCCGCGGCGCACAGCCCGCGCCTGCGCGCGTGGCTGGGATTGCGCGTGCGCGCCGCATCCCGTGGCCACCGCAGTCTGTGGCCACCGCAGTCTGTGGCCACCGCAGTCTGTGGCCACCGCAGTCTGTGGCCACCGCAGTCTGTGGCCACCGCAGTCTGTGGCCACCGCACCTCAGGGCCACCGCACCTCAGGGCCACCGTCCGCCCTGACCGCCGGCGGCGTCACCTACGTGTCGCACCCGGGGGTGGCCCGCCGCCGCAGGCTCGGCCACCCGGACCTCCCAACCCGCCCTGACCGCCCGCAGCGACACCCACGCGACGCACCCGGGGGTGGCCCGCCGCCGCAGGCTCGGCCACCCGGACCTCCCGACCCGCCCTGACCGCCCGCAGCGACACCCACGCGACGCACCCGGGGGTGGCCCGCCGCCGCAGGTTCGGCCACCCGGACCTCCCGGCCCGCCCTGGCCGAGTGCAGCGACACCTGCATGGGTCCACTTGGCGACCGACCGACGCCGACCTGCCATTTCCGTCGCCAACGACGCGGCACCGGGCGGGCCGGCGACGCAGCGTCAGACTCGACGGTCGTGGCTGTCCAACCGGCGTGGCCGTCCGCGGTGACGTTTGCACGCGCGTACAGGCGCCGAACGACAGGCCGCTCTGGCTGTCCGAACCGCTCTGGCCGCCGCAGCGGTCTGGCGAGCAGCGCGACGTTGAACTGCGAGTGCTGATCAGCTCCACCCGTCGGGTCCAGATCAGCGGCACGCGTCGCACGTCTGGCGATCGCGACTGGTCCTCTCGAATCCGCCACCCCCCTTTCTGGTCGTCTCCCCGAAAACGTCGCTGCAGCTGGCGGTACCGACACTCCATCACAGGGGTACGACAAAAACCCTGCCGGTGGATCGGTCAACCGGCGGCGCCTGGGTGTGGCGGGCGGCTGGGCTTGAGGTGGGCGACGGCTGCGGCGGCGAGGAGGGCCAAGCAGCCGACCTCAAGTCCAGCCGACGATGACGGCCGCCGCGTGGGACGGGAACGTCATCGGCACCCGGAGAAGCCTGGATCCCCCGGGCGCCCGCCCACAGCCGCGTCACCTCGTCGCCGGTGTGGGCGAGGATCACGGCGCAGCTGTGGGCGGGGTCGGCGGCGAGCAGCAGGTGCACCGCCGACCAACGAGAAGCCGACCATAGAGAAGCCGACCAAAACGAAGCCGACCACAACGAAGCCGACCAAAACGAAGAACGAAGCGTCAGGACCGCGGCGGGATCTCCTGCAGCAGCCAGGTGTTGCCGTCGGGGTCGGTGAGGGCGGCGTACAGGATGCCGCCCATGTCGTCGACGGCGGCGACCTCGACGCCGCGGGCGAGCAGCAGCTCCCGGGACTTGTGGATGTCGGCGACGACGAGGTGCAGGCCGCGCAGCGTGCCTGCGGGCAGGTCGAGGCCCGGCAGGTTCTTGTACAGCACGATCGAGCACGCCGAGCCGGGTGGGGTGAGCTGCGTGACGCGGACGTCGTCGTTGGGCTTGATGTCGTGGTCGAGGTGGAAGCCCAGCAGGTCGGCGTAGAACCCGATGGCGCGGTCGACGTCGGCGACGGGCACCGGCACCAGTTCGAGGCGCATGTCGGGCACCGGCGGGAGGGTGACGCCCTGCGCGTAGGACTCCAGGCTGGTGAAGCCGGCCTCGAGGCCTTCCTTCATCCCGGACTGCAGGGCGGCGTCGCGCGCCGACTGCGACGGGTAGCGCACGAGGGTCGTGACGGTGGTGTGGCTGCCGGCGGCCTCGAACGTCACGGTGTTGAGCGTCTCGGGGAACCCGGGGCCCCACGTCTCGGTCGCCACGAGCCGCAGCGGGCGCCGCACCTCGGTGAACGTGCCGGTGAGCGTCATCTCGGCGGCGCCCTCGCCGCGCAGCACGTACCGGAAGGTGCCGCCGGGGCGCAGGTCGATCTCGCAGACCGGCATGGTCCACCCGGGCGGGCCGGTCATCCAGTTGGGCAGGTGCTCGGGGTTGGTGTAGCAGTCGAAGACCAGGGCCCGCGGCGCCGCGAGGGTCCGCCGGATCTGGATCTCCACGTCGCTGGGCAGGTCGAACGCGGTGGCGTTGGCGTCAATCATCGGTGCCGTCCTTCTGCTGCAGGGTCTGCAGGTAGCTGTCGAGTCGGGCGTAGCTCTCGTCCCAGAACCGCCGGTATTCCTCGGCGAACTCCGTCACCTCGCGCATGGGGGCCGCCTCCAGCCGGCAGGGGCGCCACTGCGCCTCGCGGCCGCGGCTGATCAGGCCGGCGTGCTCCAGCACCCGCAGGTGCTTGGAGATCGCCGGGCCGCTCATGGCGAACGGCGCGGACAACTCCTTCACGGTCGCCTCGCCGCGGGTCAGCCGGGCCAGGATCGCCCGCCGGGTCGGGTCGGCGAGCGCCGCGAAGGTCAGGCTGAGCTGATCGGTGACCATGGGTTACCTCACCAGTTGGTTATCTAACCTCTCGGTTATTTAATGCCGCCGGTGTACCGAAGTCAAGCCGAACAATTTCCAACACGATCTTTCACAAGGCGTCGCAGATGCGCATAATCGGGCATCGACACACCGCCATGTGTCAGGTCAGGAGTTTGCGATGAAACGTGTCCTCGCCCTGGCGGCGCTGCTCGTGGGGCTGCTCGTGGCCCCCGTGCCGCCCGCCGTCGCCGCCACCTCGGGGAACCCGATCCTCCCCGGGGACCACCCGGACCCATCGATCGAGTTGTTCAACGGCGCTTACTACGTGTACACGACCGCGAGCGGCGGCACGACCGACGCGCCCGGCCGGTACTTCCACGCGTGGCGCTCCACAGACCTCACCAACTGGGTCGACGCCGGCGTCGTGCTGGACCGCGCCACGGTCAGCTGGGCCTCCACCGACACCCGCACGTGGGCGCCGGACATGGTGTACCGCAACGGGAAGTACTACTTCTACACGGCGATCGCCACGTCCGTCGCCGTCGCCGTCTGCGACTCCCCCGTCGGCCCGTGCCGCGACAAGGGCTCGCCCCTCCTCCAGGGGAAGATCTTCAACGGCATCGAGGCGATCGACCCGATGGTGTTCGTCGACGACGACGGCCAGGCGTACCTGTACTTCGGCGGCTCCGCCGGCGGCGGCAACATGGGCGTCTTCCGGCTCAACGCCGACATGACCTCGGTCAGCGGCGCGGTCACCGTCCAGCGGCCGCAGAACTTCACCGAGGCGCCGTTCGTGTTCAAGCGGGCCGGCCGCTACTACCTGCAGTACTCCAA
Source organism: Dactylosporangium sp. NPDC049742 (assembly GCF_040674675.1). NCBI lineage: Bacteria > Bacillati > Actinomycetota > Actinomycetes > Micromonosporales > Micromonosporaceae > Dactylosporangium > Dactylosporangium sp. NPDC049742. The sequence continues at coordinate 110,563 of NZ_JBFANF010000024.1, forward strand.
CGGCTCGTACGCCGACAACAGCTACAACGTGCAGTACTCCACCGGCCCGGGCCCGCTCGGCCCGTGGACCTACGGCGGGCAGATCCTGTCCGCGGCCGGCGCCTACAACGGTCCCGGCCACAACGGCATGCTGCAGTACCCGGGCACCGACGACTGGTACATGGTTTACCACCGCTACCAGAACGGCGACTACAGCAAGCGGTACGCGGCGCTGGACCGCATGTACTTCAACGGTGACGGCACGATCGCGCGGGTCACGATGACCGCGACGGGTGTCGAGGCCCGGCCCGCCCCGGCCGCCGGCGGGTTCCTCACCGGCCCGGGCGGCAAGTGCGTCGACGTGTCCGGCGACGACTCCGGCGGCAACGGCGCCGCGGTCCAGCTGTGGGACTGCCTGGCGTCGGCCGGCGACCAGCACTGGACGGCGTCCGGCGGCACCCTGCGCACCCTGGGCCGCTGCCTCGACGTCACGGGCGGCTCGACCGCCAACGGCGCCCTCGTCCAGTTGTGGGACTGCAACGGCGGCGGCGCGCAGCAGTGGGTGCCGCAGGCCAACGGCTCGCTGCGCAACCCGGCGTCGGGCCGCTGCCTGGACTCCCCCAACGGCGCCACCGCCAACGGCACCCGCCTGCGGATCTGGGACTGCAACGGCTCCGCCGCGCAGGTGTTCCGCCTGGCGACGGGCACGATCGCCGGGCCGGGCGGCAAGTGCGTCGACGTCAACGGCGACGACATCGGCGTCAACGGCGCCCGCGTCCAGCTGTGGGACTGTCTGGCGTCCGCCGCCGACCAGCACTGGACCCCGTCCGGCGGCACTCTGCGCACCCTGGGCCGCTGCCTGGACGTCGCCGGCAACGTGACCACCAACGGCGCCGCGGTCCAGCTGTGGGACTGCAACGGCGTCGGCGGCCAGCAGTGGACCCAGCAGGCGGACGGCTCGCTGCGCAACCCGCAGTCCGGCCGCTGCCTCGACTCCCCCAACGGCGCCACCGCCAACGGCACCGCCCTGCGCATCTGGGACTGCAACGGCTCAGCCGCCCAGCAGTTCCGCCTGAGCTAGAGCCGGACAGCAGTTCCGGCTCAACTCAAGCTGCCGGCGCCGTCGGGTACCGTCGACAACCATGGTCGACACGGCGGCGCCGGTACTGCGGTGCGGGTTCGGCGGGGCGCACAGCGCGACGACGGCACGGCTGGAGGTGTCGGTGCCGCGCCGGCAGGAGCTGATCGACGTGTGGGCCGAGCTGGCCGACGCCGAGGCGAGGTTCCGGCTCGGCTGGGGCGCCGACGGCCCGTGGGTCGACCAGGACGACACGGATCCGATGGTCATCGCCGACGAGGGCGCCGAGTTCGTCGGCCGGGACCCGCAGACGGGTGTCGCCGTCGTCAGCGCGGGGTTCGGCCGCGCCGACGACGGCTACATGGAGGTCAGCGGCCTCGTCCACCCGGCGTTCCGCCGGTTCGGCTTCGGCCGGGAGGCCCTGCAGGTCGTGTGCGCCTTCGCCCACCGGCACTTCGGCGTCACGGAGCTGCGGGCCAGGTGCGAGACCGACAACGAGGCGAGCCGCCGCTGGCTCGCCTCGGCCGGGTTCCTGCCGGTTGAAGGGGTGTTCATGCACACGCTGCCGGACGGGCGGAGCATGGCGACGATCCGGTGGCGGCACCTCGACCCGACGGCCCGCCGCCGGTGCAGGCGCCCGTTCATGCCCGTCGAGTAGCCGTCACGGCTTCTTCAGGGTCGCCTGGAGCGCGCCAACGACGCCGGCCAGCTCCGCGAGGAGACCGCCGACGGTGGACGTGTCGTTGCCGCCGATGGTGACGGTGCGCAGCTCGGCGGGCTTCGGCAGCTTCGCGACGATCTCGGGCAGGGAGCCGACGAGCTTCGCCTGGATCGCCTCCGCGGACTGCGAGTTGTCGATCTCGCCGCGCAGCCGGGCCCGGTCGAGCTCGAGCAGCCCCTGCTCGTGGACGGCCTGGGCGCGGATCGCCTCGACGGCCAGCTCGCCGTTGACGGTGAGGCGGCGCAGCTCGGTGTCGCGTTCGATCCGCAGCCGGCCGATCTCCGCCTCCTCCGCGGCCCGGGACCGCTCCAGGGCCATGGCGTGCCGGGCGGTGGCGTCCTGCAGGTCGGCGAGGGCGCGGCTGTCCTCCTCCTGCCGTTGCGAGCGGCGCAGCTGCTCCTGCGCCTCCTGGTCGAACTGCACGGCGGCGTTGCGGGCGCGCAGCTCGGCCAGCTCCCGGTCGCTCTCGATCTGCTGGGTCTGCCGCAGCCGGGACGCGGCGAGCTCGCGGGCGCCGATCGCCTCGTCGGCGGCGAGCTCGGCGAGCCGGGCGATGCGGCCCTGCTCGGAGCGGTACGGCTTCTGCAGGTTCTCCCACAGCCGCGACGAGCTGACCACGGCCTCCTTGATCTGCACGGTGACGATCCGCAGGCCGAGACCGGCGGAGGGGTCGGCGGCGGAGTTGCCGGAGGTGCCTTCGGCGACGGCCCGCAGCCGGGCGGTGAGCTCCTCGATGATGGGCTGCTTGTCGCTGAGGACGTCGCTGACGCCGAGGGTGGCGACCTTGTCCTTGATCGCGGCCTCGGCCTGCTCCTTGAGCTGCAGGTTGACGAGGCGCATCGGGTCCTCGGCGTCGCCGAAGTCGAGCTTGCGGTACGCGGTGGAGAAGTCCTCGATGATCCACTGCACGTACGCCTGGACGAGGACGCCCTGCAGCTCCCGGCAGATGCAGAAGGCGTTGATCAGGATCGTCTGCATGGCGCCGGGCACGACGAGGTAGGAGTCGGTCGCCGGGTTGTACCGGAACGACACGCCGAGCCCGACGTGCAGGGGTTCGCTGCGGCCGCGGCGGGTGTGCACGACGAACGCGTTCGGCGGGACGATGACGGTCTTCCACCGGCCGAACCCGGTGACGCGGACCTCGACGGCGTTCGGCGCCGGCTGGCTCACCTGCTGCCGGCCGCCGCCGCGGGTCGGGCCGCCCGGCGCGGCGGCGGCCGGTGCCGCGACGCTGCGCTTGGACCGCAGGTCACTCTCGAGGCGCTCCTGCTGCGCGACGACCTGCTGAAGGTAGCTGTTCCCGCTCGACATCCGCCCGCTCCCTGATCGTGGGATTCCGGGCACCCATCTTGGGCGACCCCGTCAAGGGCGCGCCACCGATATGTCGGCGGAGTACAGGTCCGCGATCTGCTTCATCCGCGCGTCGGTGGTCAGCTCCTCCAGCGGCAGCGGCAGCGGGATCCGCCAGTTCGGGTACTGCGTGGTGGTCCCCGGCAGGTTCGGCTGGCGGACCTCGCCGAGGACGTCGTACGGGGAGGCGAGCACGATCCGGCACGGGGTGCGCAGCAGCAGCTGGTGCATGGCGAGGACGATCTCCTCGTCGGTGCTGTCGGGGCCGGTGAGCCCCTCGGCGTCCAGCAGGTCCAGCAGCGCCGTGCGGTCGGCGGTGGCGGCGGCCCACTCGAGTTTCACGTCGCGGGTGAGGACGCCGGCCTCGGCGCGGGACAGGACGTGCTCGCCGGACAGGAACCCGGCGGCGGTCGGCAGGTCGTGGGTGGAGATGCTGGCGAGCGCGTTCTCGGGCCAGTCGCCGGGCGGCAGGAACCGGCCGTCGTCGTCGCGGGTGAACCACAGCACGGCCGAGCCGAGGACGTTGCGGTCCTGCAGGGTGGTGGTGACGACCTCCTCGACGGTGCCGAGGTCCTCGCCGACGACGACCGCGCCGGCCAGCTTCGCCTCCTCGACGAGGATGCCGAGCATCGCCTCGTCGTCGTAGTACACGTACGTGCCCTGCGCCGGGGTCTGGCCCGGCGGCACCCACCACAGCCGCCACAGGCCGGCGACGTGGTCGACGCGCAGCCCGCCGGCGTGCCGGAAGATGTCGCGCAGCAGGGTCCGCCAGGCGGCGTAGCCGGTGTCGGCGAGCCGGTCCGGGCTCCACGTGGCGAGCCCCCAGTCCTGGCCCTGCTGGTTGAACGCGTCCGGCGGCGCGCCGATCTTCGCCCCGGCGGCGACGACGTCCTGCATCGTCCACGCGTCGGCGCCGCCGGGGTCGATGCCGACGGCGAGGTCGTGGATGATCCCGACGGTCATCCCGGCGGCGGCGGCGTTCGCGGCCGCCAGCTGCTCGGCGCAGCGCCGCTGCAACCAGATGTGGAACGCGACCGCCGCGGGGTCGGCGACCGCGTACGCGGCCGGTCCCGGCTGCCGCAGCTCGGCGGGCCAGGTCCGCCAGTCGGGGCCGTGGTCGGCGACGAGCGCGCAGTACACGGCGAAGTCCGCCAGCTCGGAACGCTCCGGGCGCTCGGGAGGCTCGGGGGCGGCACCCCCGGGCGCCGGGCACAGCAGGGCCAGCGCCGCGCGTTTCGCCCGCCACACGCCGTCGTAGTCGATCAGCCCGTCGGCCGGTCCGGCGGGGCGCAGCGCGTCGACGGCGGCGCGGACGTCCGGCGCGGCGGAGCGGTACTCGGGCAGGTCGGTGATCCGCAGGTACAGCGGGTTCACGAACCGGCGCGACGACGGCGAGTACGGCGAGGACGGCAGCGGATCGACGGGCGCGACGGCGTGCAGCGGGTTGACGAGGATCGCCCCGGCGCCCGTCGACGCGGCCCAGCGGGTGAAGGTGGCGAGGTCGGCGAAGTCGCCGACGCCCCACGAGCCGGCCGAACGCACCCCGTACAGCTGCAGCATCCACCCCCAGGTGCGCGGCACCGCCGGCAGCGGCGCGGACGGCACCACCGGCGCCCCGCCCGCCGCCGGGCCCGGCACCGCGGCGGGCGGCCCGAGCAGCGCCAGCACCGTCTGCACGACCTCGGGCGCGATGTCGACGCGCTCGTGGCCGGAGGTCTCGTAGTAGGTCGCTACACCGCGGGGAAAGGCAGGCACGCGCACAGTCATACCCCGCCGGCCCGGCGGCGAAGCACCCGACCCGTCAGGCGCCGCCGACCCGGTCGCGGAGCACGAGGCTCGGCACCTCGTCGGCGCCGACGAGGTCGAGTGCCTGCCGGACGCCGCGGGGGCAGCGCACGACGGTGTGCCGGTTGGGCCGGGACGCGGCGAACCCGACGATCGCGCGGGCCCCCGCGGCGTCGAGGAAGTGCAGGTCGCTGGCGTCGAGCAGCACGGTGCTGTCGGCCTCGCCGACCATGCCGAGGATCGACGGCAGCGCGCCGGTGTTGGAGGCGTCGAGCTCACCCGACAGCCGCAGGTGCGCACCCCAGCCGCCGACGGTGAACCGCAGCAGCGGCCCGGCGTGCGCGGCCGCGACCGCGCCGATGGTCTCCTTGTCGAAGCTGCGGCGGTCGTACAGGCAGAGCCCGCCGATCCGGCCGTCGCCGAAGAACGCGTTGACCGCCGACTCGTAGGCGACGAGGTCGGCGGCGGCGAACCCGGCCCGCAGCGTCCACGTCATCTTCCCGGCGACGAACACCGTCTGGAACCCGTCGGCGAACGCCTCGTCGCGGACGGTGGTGAGCCCGTCGAGCATCTGCTGGACCCGGCCGTCGCCGGACGCGGTGAAGCCGCTGCCGTACAGCAGGACGAGCAGCTGCCCGGCGGCCGCGTCGGGCGCGGCCGCGACGAGCTGCCGCGCCAGGTCGGTGTCGTCCGCGTCGAGGAACACGACCACCCGCCGGCCTGGGCGGACCCCGGTCCGCACGAACCCGGTGAGCAGGTCGCGGCACTCGTCGGCGGCGGCGTAGGTGGCGCTGACGTGCTCACCCAGCCGCCACGACGGCACCGTCCGCCCCTCCGACACCGCACAAGCCTATGGACAATCCACCGCCCAGGCTAGAGCGCTACAGCCGAGGTGCGTCACCGGTCGACTCGTCGGCCAGCGCGGCCGGGCCGATGATCAGCGGGTCGGGGTTGCGGACCAGGTCGGCGTCCTTGCCGTCGTAGTCGAAGCGGCTCAGCACGTGCCGCATCGCCTCGATGCGGGCGCGTTTCTTGTCGTTGGACTTGACCACGGTCCAGGGGGCGTCGGCGGTGTCGGTGTAGAAGAACATCGCCTCCTTCGCGTCCGTGTAGTCGTCCCACTTGTCGAGGGACGCGAGGTCCATCGGCGACAGCTTCCACTGCCGGACCGGGTCGACCTGCCGGATCAGGAACCGGGTCTTCTGCTCGTTGCGCGACACGGAGAACCAGAACTTGACGAGGTTGATCCCGGACCGCACGAGCATCCGCTCCAGCTCCGGCGCCTCCCGCATGAACTCCAGGTACTCGGCGCGGGTGCAGAAGCCCATCACCCGCTCGACGCCGGCCCGGTTGTACCAGGACCGGTCGAACAGCACGAACTCGCCGGCGGCCGGCAGGTGGTGCACGTACCGCTGGAAGTACCACTGCGTCGACTCGCGCTCGCTGGGCTTCTCCAGGGCGACGACCCGGGCGCCGCGCGGGTTGAGGTGCTCCATGAACCGTTTGATGGTGCCGCCCTTGCCGGCGGCGTCGCGCCCCTCGAACAGGATGACGAGCCGGTCGCCGCGGGCCTTCAGCGTGTACTGCAGCTTCAGCAGCTCGATCTGCAGGAGGCGTTTGGTGCGGTCGTACTCGTCGCGGGTCATCCGCTCGTCGTACGGGTAGTCCTCCCGCCAGGTGTCGACCGGCTGCCCGTCCTTGCGCAGCAGCACCGGGTCGTCATCGTCGTCGTCCTCGACCAGGTAGTCGTCGAGAGAGAGGTCAGCCATCCCATGGATGTACCCTCTCCCCCGCCGTTTCACCACTGCGGCAGTTTGAACAGCACGTTACTGGTATCCGCGGATCTCCTTGAACGCGCCGGCGAGGGCGCCGGTCGCCCGGGCGTCGAAGGTGCGGCCGCCGGTGAGGTTGCTGACCTCGGTCATCTCGCCGGTGTTGCTCTCGCCGAACAGGACGGTGAACACCGGCACCCGCGGCAGCTGCGGCACCTTCGCCCGGAACGCGGCGAGGTCGGCGCCGGCGGTGCGGGCACCGTCGGTGAGCAGCACGATCGACGTGACCCGGTCGTCGCCGCCCGCGCCGACCATGCCGTACGCGGCGAGCAGCGCGTCGTAGATGGCGGTGTCGCCGTCGGCCTTGAGCTGCTGCACGTGGGTGCGGATCTGCGCGAGGGTCGGCTCGAACCCGGCCTCCGGCAGCTCGAACGTCGTCGGGGCGCCGGGGCGGGTGCTGAACGGCAGCAGGATCACCTGTTCGCGGCCGTTGAACCGGCTGAACTGCCCGGACAGGCTCGTGTCGGCGCCGGTCAGCCCGGTCAGCGCGGTCTTGAGCCCGGCCAGCCGCTCGCCCTTCATCGACCCGGACAGGTCCAGCACGTAGATGGTGCGGGCGGGGCGGCGCAGCGAGTCGCCGAACGCGCCGATGAGCGCGTCGGCGGCGTCGAGCTTGCCGGGGAACGGCAGCTCCGGCAGGTTGCCGCTCTTCGGCCCGAACGCGGCGTCCAGGGTGAGCGACGGGTCGGGCACGGCCGGGCGGCGCCACGTCCGCTGCATGATCTGCCGCTGGACCGACGGCCGGCGCAGGTAGTCCGTCACCGCCGCGTAGTTGGTGCGGGCCTGCTCCGACGCCCCGGACAGCAGCGTCAGCGGGTAGTCGGCGGTGACGACCCCGTCGGCCGGGTAGACGACGGTGAGCGGTTCGGTGAGCTTCCCGGACGCGTTGAGCGACAGGATCACCGACTCGTAGTTGACGAGACCGTCGACGGGCCGGCCCTCGGCGCCGGCGCGCAGGTAGGCGTCCATGAGCCAGCCGGACGAGCCGGCGGTGAGGCTCTGCCCGGCGAAGAACGCCCGCAGCCGCGGCGTGATCGGCCCGATCTGGTCGGCGGTGAGGGCGGCGCCGGTCCCGGCGATCGCGGCGGCGACCCCGACCAGCGCCGCGAACCCGGAGTTGGACGCGGCCGGGTTCGTCATGCCGTAGCTGAACTTCCGCTCGCCGGCGGCGACCGCGATCTCGCTCCAGGTGGGGCGGGTGCCGCCGTCCTGCACCGACCAGCCCAGCTTCTGCGCGACGGAGCGGCGCAGGCCGAGCACGACCGGCGAGGTCGCGATCTTCGTGGCGGTGCCGGTGCGGGATGCGGCGTCCGGGTGCAGCTGCAGGTACCGGTTGCTGGCGAACCAGGTGGCGTCGTACTGCTTCGCCGCCCCGCCCTGCACCACCGACTCGACGCCGTCGAGGGTGCCGGTGGGGGTCAGCTTGACGGTGACACCGGTCGCCGCGGCCGCCTCGTCGAGGATCGGCTGCAGGTCGGCGAGCTCGCTGCCGGCCAGGACCCGCAGCACGCCGTCACCCTTGACGAACGGCTGCTCCCCCTTCGCGGCCTGCGGCGGGTCCGTGCAGGCGGCCAGGGAACCAACGACGACCAGGGCCACGGAGGCCACCAGGAGCTTCCTCATGCCAGTCTCTCTTCCAGCGCGTCGAGCAGCGCGTGCAATGTGGTTTCGTCCGGGGACGGGATGACGTCGGGGCCGCCGAGGGCGACCGCGCCGGGCGCGCCGGCGGTGCGGAACCCGTGCGCGGCGGCGAGGCGCTGCAGCTGCGGATCCGTCTGCAGCAGCTTCGCCAGCTCGGCGCCGGCGGCGGTGAACGGCACCACCGTGTGCTCGCTGACGATCGTCGGCTGCGGGTAGAGCAGGACGTGGTTGCCGCCCTTGCCGCGGTCCAGGAACTGGGCCTCGTAGACGAGCACCAGCGGCGCGAAGTTGGTGGTGCGGCTCAGCCAGCTCTCGAAGGGCTCCTCGGTGGTGGTGTCGACCGCGCCCTGGTCGGCGAAGAGCTTCGTGACCGCGTCGAGGTTCCCGCCGGTGACGTGGTTGAGGATCGCGGCGTAGAGCGCGGCGGAGTTCGAGTCGGCGGGCCGGGTGGTGGCGACGAGGACGGCCTGCTTGACCTGGAACGTGGCGTTGCCGGGGATCTGGTCCCAGCGCAGCTGCCGCTGGTTCGCCTCGACGAGCGCCTTCACGTCCAGGGTCCAGTGCCCGCCGGCGGCGGCGCGGCGGGCGAGGCCGGCGCTCTGCAGCAGGTCGACGATCGGGCTGGTGCTGGCGACCGCGAGGGGTGAGCTGAACACCGTGACGGCGGGGCCGGCGGGCTGACGGTGCCGGGCGATCTCCACGGCCGCCGGGGCGCTGCCGGGGAACGCGAAGTCGTAGCCGTCCAGCGGCATCTCGGCCATCCGGCGGGAGCCGGCCGGGTCGAGCCGCAGCCGGACGCCGTGCTCGGCGAGGGCGGCCTTGACCTCGGGGTCGGCGAAGAAGCCGGCCTTCTCCGAGCCGATCACCCCGGTGAGCTCGCGGGGGTCGGCGTCGCGGCCGAGGAGGTGGCCGATCGAGGCGCCGGCGACGACGAGCAGCACCACGAGGACGATGAGCCATCCGGTCCGTCTCACGCCCGTGATTGTGCCCCGCCGCCGCAAGGCTCTTGCCGTATATCTGCTGTTCAGACCGTGTTCACTTAGTCCACAGTGGATGATCGTTCGGCAGCTGTTCACATCGCCGGTTCCGCCCGGACTCCATCGATGACTATCGTGCTCCGCATGCGCTGGAAGTCATTGACCGCTGTCACACTCACGGTCGTCGCCGCCGCCCTCGTCAGCCCGTCCACGGCCCACGCCGCCGGCCCGACCGACGCCCTCAAGCTCTCCCACACCACCGCCGTCGGCGTCCACAACACCTACGACAAGGCGAAGTACGCCTACCTCGCCGACGCCCTCGACACCGGCGTGTCCCTGCTCGAGTTCGACATCTGGGTCGACACCGCGAGCCGCCGCTGGCGCGTCAACCACGAGCTCTTCGGCACCAGCAACAACTGCACCGCCGCGACCACCGCCGCCCAGCTGCGCACCGGCGCCCGCGACCAGCAGTTCGGCGTCTGCCTCGACGACATCCGCATCTGGAGCGACGCCCACCCCGGCCACCAGCCCCTGCACCTCAAGATCGAGCTCAAGGCCGGGTTCGACAGCCGGTACGGCCTGGGCCCCGCCGACTTCGACACCCTCGTCGCGAGCAAGCTCGGCACCAAGGTGTTCAAGCCCGCCGACCTGAAGGGCTCCTACGCCACCCTCGACGCCGCCGCGAAGGCCGACAACTGGCCGACCCGCGCCGCCCTCGCCGGCAAGGTCATGCTCGAGATCATCCCCGGCACGTTCGAACGCGGCAACCCGTTCGACAACCTCGACACCGACGTCGAATACGGCCGCCACCTGCGCGACCTCGCCGCCGCCGGGAACCTCGCCCGGGCCCAGTCCTTCCCGTCCGTCCTCGACGCCGCCGCCGGCGACCCGCGCACCCGCTACAGCGAGACCAACATCCGGCCCTGGTTCGTGATCTTCGACGGCAGCGCCAGCACCTACCTCAACGGGTCCATCGACACCACCTGGTACAACACCAACCACTACCTGCTCGTCATGACCGACGCATCCGCGGTCCCGCCGCCGATCGACCCGACCGCGCCCACCAACGCCCAGGCCCTCGCCAGGATCAACCTCCTCGCCGGCCGCGGCGCCACCATCGTCTCCGCCGACTGGGCCCCGAGCACCGGCGTCCTCGGCACCGTCGTCCCGCGCGGCTGACCGCTGCTCACCTCCAGGTGGCGGACGGCCACGTGATCGACCGTCCGGACGGACACCCTGGCTGAACGGCTCAGGGTCACGGCCGGACGGTCGACCGGGACCGGAATCATCCTTGCTCAATGGCATACTTTCCGCGTTTCCACCCCCACTGACCTCGCGGATGGTTGCCACGATGGGCAAGCACATAGCCGGCACCCGCCTTGTCGGCACACTGCTGCGCGGGCTCGTGCTGCTCCTCGCCGTCGGGCTCGTCGCCGGCGCCGGCTGGTACGTGCTGCGCAACAACAGCGCCAACGGCGCCGAAGGTAGCTGCCCCACCACCCTGCACGTCGTGACCGCGTCGTCCTTCGCGACCGTGGTCTCCGCCGCCAGCCGCACCCTGCGCGGCGGCGACGACTGCGTCCTCGTCGACACCACCAGCACCGACGGCCGCCCCGCCGCCGGGCAGCTCACCCAGAGCCGCGCCGACCTGTGGATCCCCGACGACGCCGCCTGGGACGTGATCGCCCCACCGCAGTTCGTGGCGAAGAAGGACACCCTCAACGCCTACGCGACCCTCGCGTCCAGCCCCATCTACATGGTCACCGACCCCGCCACCGGCGACCGCATCAACGCCGGCGGCGGCGGCTGGCTCGCCCTGTCCGGCCTGCTCAACACCAAGAACTCCGGCGTCAAGCTGGTCGTGCGCAACCCCGCCATGTCCGGCGACGGCATGGTCGCCGCCGGCGCCGTCGGCGAGGCCGTCTGGCTGGAGAAGGGCATGGACGCGTCCTCGCTCGTGCTCACCAACGTCCTCAACGTCACCCGCACCGTCAACCACGACCTCGCCGCCATCCCCGAGGCTCCCGGCGAGGTCGGGCTCATCCCCGAGTACGCGCTGCTGGCCACGCTCCGGCTGGCGAAGACCGACCGCCGGTACATCGTCGGCACCGACCACACGGCGCTGCTGCGCTACACGTGGCTGCCGGCCGCGACCGCCGCCGCCAACCCGAAGAAGGCCGCCGCGCTGCGCCGCCTCTACGCCGCGTTCACCAGCCCCGAAGGCAGCCGCGCCATCGCCGAGGCCGGCCTGCGCGGCCCCGACAACCTCCGGCCCATCTTCGACGGCGCCAACGTCCTGCCCGAACCGACCGCCAAACCGTTCGAGGTCCTCCAGCCGCACCACGTGCAGCACATCTTCGCCACCTGGGACCCCGAGGACCGGCGCAGCAACCTGCTCATCGTCGTCGACCTCGCCAGCAACGGCACCAGCAGCGGCGCACCCACCTCACCGCCACCCGGCAAACAGGTCACCCAGCCGATCGAGGTCCTCCGCAACGGCTGCCTCGTCCTGTCCGGCCTCATGCCCGTCGGGTCCCGCCTCGGCCTCTGGGAGATCAACCCCGGCAACCCCGGCTACCGCAAGCTCATGCCGACCGACCGCCTCGACGACGCCACCCGCGCCTCCTTCGAGAAGCAGGTCGGCAAGCTCGCCGCCCACCGCACCGGACCCGGGCTCTTCGACACGATCGCCGCCGCCTACCAGTCGGTCCGCGACGACTACCACGACGACATGTTCAACCAGGTCCTCGTCTTCACCGACGACCAGAACAAGGACAGCGCCAACACCGCCGCCCTCGACGCCCTCGTGCAGAAGCTCACCGACCTGCAGGACCCGAACAAGCCCGTCACCGTCAGCATCGTCGTGCTCGGCAAGAAGGACTCCGCGGACCGGCTCAAGACCGCCCTCAAACCCATCGACGCGTACGTCGACAACGCCCTCAACTCCGACGACGTGCAGGCCGCGTTCATCCACGTCGTCGCCGGCGGCCTGCACGAATAGCGGCTACGCGGGGGTCGTCGGGGAGTCCAGCCAGGCGTCGATCAGCTTCGTGAAGTCGCGGCCCGTCTGCTTGTTCACGAAGCTGGTGAACGCCGCCCGGTCCTGCGCCGTCCCCGCGTGCTGCGACACCCACGCCCGGGCCAGGGCGAAGAACGCCGAGTCACCCAACGCCCGGTGCAGCTCGTGCAGCATCAGCGCCGGGCACACGTACACGTTGCTCTCCGCGAAACTGTCCGCCCGCGGGTTGCCGGGCGGCCCCAGCCGCTGCCGCGCGTCCGCGTCGCTCTTGCGCGCCCGCCGCGCCCAGTCCTCGATGTCGTAGCCGTCGCGCTCCGCCGTGTACAGCGCCTCCGCGTACGTCGCCCAACCCTCGTTGAGCCACACGTCCTTCCACGCCGCCGGGCCGACCGCGTCACCGAACCACTGGTGCGCGTACTCGTGCAGCATGATCCCGTCCAGCGCCGACACGTTCGTGCCCTCCGACAGCACGTCACCGCCGATCGTCACCATCTGCTGCGTCTCCATCGCCGACCGCGACGGCACGATCACCGCACCCGCGCTCGGGAACGGGTACTGCCCGAACCGCGCCTCCAGCCACTGCAGCTGCTGCGGCGCCTTGCGCAGCACCGGCAGGAACCGGTCGTCCTTCCCCGGCCGCGTCCACAGCGAGATCGGCAGGTCACGCGGGCCGGCCAGCCTCGCCACCTGGTAGTCCTGCCCGACCGCCAGAGTCGTCAGGTAGGTCGCCACCGGCTGCGTCGCCTTGTACGTGTACGTGCTGCCCGTCACCGGCCCCGGCGTGCCGCTCGCGACCGCCTCCCAGCCCTCCGGCACCGTGATCGAGATGTCGTACAGCGCCTTGTCCGACGGCTGGTCGTTCGACGGGTACCAGGTCGACGCGCCGAACGGCTCCTGCATCGTCCACAGCTCACCCGCGTCGGTCACGGTCAGCCCCAGCGGCTCGGCGTCACCGCGGTGCGACGGCATCGGCACCGGCGCCGGCGTCCCCTGGTACTCCACCACCAGCGTCACCGTGGTGCCCGCGGTCAGCGCCCGGTCCACGGTCAGCTTCCCGCCCGCGACCCGGCCCTGCGCCGCGACCCCGTCGACGCTGGTGGAGCTCAGCGTGTACGGGCTGCTCAGGTCGAGCTTCAGAGCCGGCTCGGCGCGCAGCACCCGCAGCTTCACCGTCGCCTTCCCGGTGAGCGTCTTCGTCTGCGGCGCCCACGCCAGCGCCAGCCCGTAGTGCAGCACGTCGACCGACGGGTTGCCGTACGCCGGATAGACCGGATCGGCGACCGGGGTGGACGTGCCGTCGACGTTGCCCTGCGCCAGCGGCTGCGGCGGCCGGTCCAGGTCGACGGCGCCGGTCGACGTGCAACCCGCGAGCAGGACGACGGTGGTCAGAAGGCTCAGGACGCGCACTGGGGGTCGACGCACCCGGCCAAGGATATGGCTCAGGTGCACCCGAGCGCCTCGCGCAGGGCTGCGAGGTTGCGCACCATGACCGACACGTAGTCGCTGCCCTCCTCGACGCCCTCGATCGGGTCGAGCACCGCCGCCTTCGCGCCGATCTCCTTCGCCACCGTCTCCGACAGCTTGGGGCTGACCAGCGCCTCGAAGAAGATCGTCGTCACGCCCTTCCCCTTCGCCAGGGCCGCGACCTCCGACACCCGCTGCGGGCTCGGCTCCCCCTCCGGGTCCAGGCCCGAGATCGGCACCTGCGTCAGGTGATACCGGGACGCAAGATACCCGAACGCCGCGTGGCTCGTCACGATGTCACGCCGCGCGCACGTCCGCAGCCCGGCGGTGTACTCCTCGTCGAGGCGGTGCAACTCGTCCTGCAGCTGGCCGGCCCGCGCCCGGATCGCGCCGGCGTTGGCCGGGTCGAGCGTGGCGAGCCGATCCGCGAGCTTCCCGGCGATCTCGGCGAACCGGACCGGGTCGAGCCAGACGTGCGGGTCGTCGCCGTGGTCGGGGGCGACGTCGAACGCCTTGTCCTTCGCCTGCAGCTTGACGGCCTCGTCGACGGACGGCTGGAACCCCGACAGGTACACCACCAGGGCCGCGTCCGTGATCTGCGCCAGCTGGCTCGGCTTGAGCTCCAGGTCGTGCGGCTCGGCGCCGGCCTGGGTGAGGTTGGTGACCTTGGCGTTCTCCTCGCCGAGGCGCTCCGACACGTACTGCAGCGGGTAGAACCCCGCCACGATCCGCAGCCGGCCGTCGCTCCCGCCCTGCGGGGCCTCCTCACCGCCGCAGCCGGCGGTGCTCAGCAACAGGGACCCGGCGGTGAGACCGGCGAGGACGGCGCGACGCAGCATGATCTCATCCTGTCGTCAGTTGACAATGATTGTCAAAAACGCATGGATGCCCCGACGCTCGTGGCGTGGCTCGTCCGCGTGGCCCACGTCACGGGGTGCTAGGCTTCCTAGGAACCTAGTTCTCATTGCTTTCCTCGGTGATGTCGATCCAGGTCGTCCTGTTTCGACCTGGTGACGACATCGTCTTCGAAGGGGATCCGCCATGCTGCGTGTGCACAACTTCTGCATCTCGGTCGACGGTTACGGCGCAGGGCCGGACCAGCGGCTCGAGGACCCGATCGGCACCGGCGGGGAGCGGCTGCACGACTGGCTCTTCGAGACCCGCACCGGCCGGCAGATGTCCGGCCGCGACGGCGGCAGCGAGGGCGTCGACGACGAGATGATCGCCGCCGGCCAGACCGGCCTCGGCGCGACCATCATGGGCCGCAACATGTTCGGCCCGCTCCGCGGGCCCTGGTCCCCCGGCGAGTCCTGGGCCGGCTGGTGGGGCGCCGACCCGCCCTACCACCACCCGGTCTTCGTCCTGACCCACCACGCCCGGCCCAGCATCACGATGGAGGGCGGCACCGTCTTCCACTTCGTCACCGACGGCATCGAGGCGGCCCTGGAACGGGCCACCGAGGCCGCCGGCGGGCTCGACGTGCGGCTCGGCGGCGGCGTCTCGACGGTCCAGCAGTACCTGCGCGCCGGCCTGGTCGACCAGCTGCACGTGGCGATCATCCCGATCGTGCTCGGGCGGGGCGAGCGGCTCTTCGCCGACGGCCTCACCGACGGCTACGTGTGCACGCGCATGGTCGCCTCCGACGCGGCGACCCACATGATCCTCAGCCGAGCATGATGGCGAACTGACGGGCGGTCAGGCCGAACCAGCGGTCGGTCAGCCCCTCGTCGGTCATGCCGAGCCGCTTCGCGACCGCCTGCGACGCGAGGTTGTCGTCGTCCGTGAGCGCCAGGACCCGGCCGCTCGTGCGGGACAGCAGCTCGCGGGCGGCGCGGGTGGCGAGCCCCTTGCCGTGGTGCGCCGGGTGCAGGTGCCAGCCGACCTCGACCTCGTCGGAGTCGGCGAGGGGCACCAGGAGGACTGTGCCCACCGGTACACCACCCTCCTCGATCGCCCAGAAACCCCTTGGGCCGTCCTCCCGCTCGCGCAGTCTGGCCAGCCTGGCGAGCGCCTCGTCGCGGTCCGCGACGACCCTGCGGGGGTGCGCGCCCAGGTGCCGCATCACCTCCCAGCGCGAGTAGATGTCGTAGAACGCCTCGACGTCGCCGTCCGTCCATCGCCGCAGCAGCATGTCCGCCATGATGGCATCATGCTCGGTTCCGCGGACGCCGTCGCCTTCCTGCCCTCCACCGACCTGGACCGGTCCCGGTCCTTCTTCACCGGCACCCTCGGGCTGCCGCTGCTGGAGCAGACCCCGTTCGCGTGCGTGGTGCGGGCCGGCACCACGATGCTGCGGATCACGCTGGTCGAGTCGCTGCGCCCGCAGCCGTTCACCGTGCTCGGCTGGGACGTGCCCGACCTCCGTGGCACCGTCGCCGCGCTGGCCGCCGCCGGCGTGCCGCCGCTGCGCTACGACGGCCTCGGCCAGGACAGCGACGGCGTCTGGACGACCCCGGGCGGCGACGAGATCGCCTGGTTCGCCGATCCCGACGGCAACACGCTGTCGCTGACCCGGTTCGCGCCTCCGGTTCGATAGCATCGCTTCGATTTCCGCCTTGATCGCCGGCGGGTGCCGACGGACCACGGAAGGTCGACGCTCATGACTGTCACCGACGCCGCCCCGGCGCCGACGCGCCCCATCCCGGTGGCGAAGGGCCGGCCTCTCGTCGGCAACGTGCTGGAGCTGGCGAAGGACCCCGCGCGGTTCTTCGCCCAGGCGTACCGGGAGAACGGCCCCGTCTTCAAGATCAGGGTGTTCAACAAGTCCTATACGGTCATCGCCGGCGCCGAGGCGGCCGACTTCATGGGCTCGAAGGAAGGCCGCGAATGTTTGCGGTCCAAGGAGTTCTGGCAGGGCTTCCTCGACGAGTACGGCGGCACCCGCACGATCCTCGGCGAGGACGGCGACAGCCACAAGGAGCTGCGGGAGATCATGCGCCGCGGCTACTCCCGCGACGCGATCAAGGGCCGCGGCAACGAGCTCGTCGAGATCACCGACCGGGTCCTCGCACGGGACTGGAAGGCCGGCACGTCCGTCCCGGTCGTGCACGCGCTGCAGTACATGGTGACCGACCAGCTCGGCACGATCCTGACCGGCAACGCGCCGCTGGAGTACGTGCCGGACATCCGCACCATGACGCTCTACGTGCTCAACGTCCTGGTCACGAAGCAGCGGCCGAAGATCCTGCTGCGCGACCCCCGGTACAAGAAGGCCCGCGCCCGCGTGTTCGAGCTCAGCGACCGGATGGTCGCGGGCCTGCGCGCCACCGCCGGCGGCAAGCCCCCGCAGGAGCGGAACCTGGTCGAGGACCTCATGGACGTGCACCTCAACCGCGAGGGCGTCCTGCCGGCCAACGACCTCGTGCTCGCGCTCACCGGCCCGTACGTCGCCGGGCTGGACACGGTCGCGAACACGACCGCGGCCTTCATCTACTCCGTCCTCAAGCACCCGTCGGTGCTCGAGCGGGTGCAGGCCGAGGCCGACGCGCTGTTCGCCGGCGGCCCGATCACCGACGACGACCTGCGCAAGATCCCGTCGATCCGGTACGCGCTGATGGAGACGATGCGGCTCTATCCGATCGCGGTCGCGCTGAACCGCACCGCGACGCGGGACTTCGAGTTCGCGGGGCACACCATCAAGGAAGGCGAGATGGTCTACGTCGGCACGACCGTGCCGCACTTCATGGAGGAGTACTACCCCTCGCCGGAGACGTTCGACATCGGGCGGTACGAGAAGCCGCGGTCGGAGCACCTGCGGCCGGGCGCGTACTCGCCGTACGGGCGCGGGCCGCACACGTGTCTCGGCAAGAGCTTCGCCGACGTGCAGATGGCGCTGTCGATGGCGCGGCTGTTCCACCGGCTGGACCTCGCGCTCGACCCGCCCGGCTACACCCTCGTGACGAAGACCGCACCGACGCCTGGGCCGGCGATGAACTTCAAGGTCAAGGTGCGCGGCTACCGCCACTGAGTTTCGTGCCGTCGTTTGGTGCCGTCGTTTGGTGCCGTCGTTTGGTGCCGTCGTTTGGTGCCGTCGTTTGGTGCCGTCGTTTGGTGCCGTCGTTTGGTGCCGTCGTTTTGTCGGACCCTCGGGCTAGGTTCTCTGCATGGCAACGCTGTCGTATGGCACCGCGTCCGGGCGCTGGGTCCTCACCGCGACGATCCTCGGCTCCGGCATCGCCGCGATCGACGCGACCGTCGTCGGCATCGCCCTGCCGGCGATCGGTCGCTCGTTCGACACCGACCTCGAGATGTTGCAGTGGGTCGTCACCTCCTACACGCTCGCCCTGGCCGGGCTGCTGCTCATCGCGGGCGCGCTCGGCGACCGGTACGGGCGTCGGAAGATCTTCCTCGTCGGCGTCGTCTGGTTCGCCGTCGCGTCCGTCCTGTGCGGCGCCGCACCCGACGCGCCGACCCTCATCGCCGCCCGCGCCCTGCAGGGCGTCGGCGCGGCCCTGCTCACCCCCGGCAGCCTCGCCATCCTGCAGGCGTCGTTCCGCCCCGAGGACCGCAGCCGCGCCATCGGCGCCTGGTCCGGCCTCGGCGGCGTCGCCACCGCGATCGGCCCGTTCCTCGGCGGCTGGCTCGTCGGCGCCGCCTCCTGGCGGCTCATCTTCGCGATCAACGTCCCGATCGCCGCCGCCGTCGTCCTGCTCACCTGGCGCCACGTCCCCGAGTCCCGCGACACCACCGCCACCGGCCGCGTCGACGTGCCCGGCGGCACCCTGGTCACGCTCGGCCTGATCGGCATCACCTATGGCCTGATCGAGGGCCACTCCCTCGGCTGGACCAGCCCTCTCGTGCTCACCGCCCTCGTCGGGGGCGGACTGATGCTCGGCGCGTTCGTCTGGTGGGAGCGCCGCACCGCCCACCCGATGCTGCCGCTGGACCTGTTCGCGTCCCCGCAGTTCAGCGCCACCAACGTCGTCACGTTCGTCGTCTACGGCGCCATCGGCGGCGCCCTGTTCCTGCTGCCGATCCAGCTCCAGCAGGTCGCCGGCTACACGGCCCTGCAGGCCGGCGTCTCCCTCCTGCCGGTCACCGTCATCATGCTGCTGCTGTCCGCCCGCTCCGGAGCGCTCGCCAGCCGCATCGGCCCGCGGCTGCAGATGAGCGCCGGCCCCGTCGTGGTCGGCCTCGGCATGGCGCTGTTCGCCCGGATCGACGCTTCCGGCTCGTACGTCACCTCGGTCCTGCCCGCCGTCGTCGTCCTCGGCCTGGGCCTCGCCACCACCGTCGCCCCGCTCACGTCCACCGCGCTGTCCTCCGCCCGCTCCAGCCACGCCGGCATGGCCTCCGCCGTGAACAACGACGTCGCGCGCGCCGCCGGCCTGATCGCCGTCGCCGTCCTCCCCGCCGCCGCCGGCATCACGGGCACCGCCTACCTGGACCCACCCCGCCTCTCCGCCGGCTTCCACACCGCCGTCCTCATCTGCGCCGCCCTCTGCCTCCTCGCCGCCGCCGTCGCCGCCACCACGATCCGCAACCCACCCCGCCCCACCCCAGCCGCCCCCGCCGTACTGGAGAAGCCACTGCGGCACTGCGCCGTCGACGCTCCCCCACCCCCTCCGGCCTCAACCCCCACCCCGACAACAACCACCCACCACTGACCCCGCCCCGCCAGCAAGCCCAAGCCCTCGCCCGGACCCGACTGCTGCCCTGGATCGGGTCATCCCCGACTCGCCACCGCGACCCGCTCCCGCCGCAGCCCTCGTTGACGCCGCAACGCCCGCCGCGCTGGAGAAGCCCGTTTGCGGCACTGCACCGTCGACGTTCCCGACCACCTCCGGCCTCGACACCCACCCCGACAACGGCCACCCACCACCACCGACCCCGCCCCGCCCCGCTGGCAAGCCCAATCCCTCGCCCGAACCCGACTGCTGCCCTGGGTCGGTCATCCCCGACTCGCCACCGCCATCTCCACCACCCGGCCCGGCCCGCTCCCACCCCTCCACCCAAACCCGCCTGCATCTCCAGGTCAGGTCAGCGCCGGCTCTCCGCCACCGCCACGATCCACAACCGACCCAACCCGCTCCCACGCCGCCCCAGCCTGGCCACCGCGCCCGAGAAGCCGTTGCAGCACTGCACCGACGACACAGCCCCACCACCTCCGGCCCAGGCCCCCGCGCCGACGAACAGGCACCACCGCCACTGGCCCCACCCCACCAGCAAGTCACACCGAAACCCGCCCGCCGCCCGGGATCAGATCGGCGCCGCCATCTCCATCACCCCGATCCACAACCCCTCCCCGTCGCACCCCTGCTGCCGCCACCGCGCTCGCAGCACTGCGCTGTCGACACCTCCTCACCACCGCCAGCGCACTCCCCGACAACGGCCACCCACCACCGCCACCGACCCCCACCCACCAGCAAGTCCTCACCCAAACCCGCCAGCCGCCTTGGACCGGATCAGCACCGGCTCGCCGCCCCGCTCCCACCGCCGCCGCGCCCACCGTGCCGGGGAAGCCATTGCGGCATTGCGCCAGCGACGCTCCCCACCACCACTGACCCCACCCCGCCAACGAGTCCCCCACCCACACAAACCCGCCAGCCACCCTGGATCGAGTCAGCCCGACTCGCCACCGCCATCGCCGCCGCACCGTCCCGCTCCCACCGCCGCCCCAACCGCTGCCACCGCGCCCGCTGCACCCGCCGCGTCAGAGAAGCCATTGCGGCTGTGCGCCGTCGACGTTCCCCACCACCTCCGGCCTTGACCCCACCACGACTACTGACCCCGCCCGGCCGGCAAGCCCTCACCCAAACTCGCCCGCTGTTCTGGGGCAGGTCAGCGCCGGGCCGTTCGCCTGCTGTGATGGGCCGTGGAGCCGCCTGTCCCTGGGGGCACAGCAAGCCGCGTCCGCCTCGGCCTGCGGCTCCGCGCAGACTTCACGCTGCCCGGGCCGTGGTTGTGGTGCTGTTCCCCGGGCAGGCCAGGCCACTTCTCGTGATCCGGTAGACCTTGTGCACCCCTGGCTGCCCAAGGTCTACCGGATCATGAGGAAGGGCCTGCGGGCAGGTCTCGTAATCAGGGGGTGAGGAGGCCTCGGAGGACGCTGCGGACGGTGCGTTCGAAGAGGTCGGAGGTTGCCGGCGGCTGGGCGGGGGTGGTGAACGCGGCCGTCAGGTGCGGGTGCGCCTCAGGATCCACCAGGGAGAACAGCTGCGCGGCGGCGGCGCGCTTCCGCGCCTCGGCGGCAGGGTCGCCGGGCGGCGGGTTGCCCGGCACCGGCTGGGCGAACAGCGAAACCACGCCGGTCAGGACACCCATCGTCTCCATCTTCGTGCCGGCGGCGGCGGGCAGCGGCGCCATGATGGCCATGCAGCGCTCGAAGTAGTTGACGGCGCGCGGTCCGAAGGTGCCGCGGCGGGCGGCTTCGGTGAGCCAGGGGTGGCGGCGGTACAGGGCGAGCTGCTCGCGGGCGACCTCCACCAGGTCGTCGAGCCAGTCGCCGGTGAGCGGCCGGTCCAGCGGGAGCTCGGTGAGGACGGCGTCGGACATGAGGTCGAGCAGGTCGTCGCGGGACGACAGGTAGCGGTACAGCGAGCCGGCACCCGTGGACAGGGCCGAGGCGACGGCGCGCATCGACACCGCGGACAGGCCGCCGGCGTCTGCCAGTACAACGGCCGCGGCGACGATCTCGGCCCGGCTGTGCTGCGGGACAGGTCCCCGGGACCCGCGGTCGGGGCGGGTCCAGATCGTGTCCATGGCGACCAGCTTAAATCGCGAACGATGTTCCCGGTTCGCGCAGCGCCCAGCGGCGGGCGAGCAGGACGGCGCCGATGTGGGCGGCGACGACGAGGGCGCACTCGGTGAGCACGGCCCACGGGCTGGTGCTGTAGCCGGTCAGCCGCGCGAACCCCACCGTCAGCGGTGCCGCGACGAGCGCGGCGGCCGGGATGAGGACGGCCATCGCGTTGGCGGTCCTCCCGGTGTACGGGAGATGGCGCAGCCGAATCCGGACGGCCGCTACGGAGCCGGCGACCGCGAACGCCACCGCGGCGCCGTAGAAGACGCCGGCGGCCAGCAGGATCGGCACCTTCACGGACCTCGGCAGGTCGAACAGGGACACCAGCAGCGGGTGCACCACCATGGTGATCAGCGCGAAGCCGGCGGCGCCGCCGAGCAGCGCGCCGGCGACCGAGGTCCGCAGGTAGCGCAGGTACTCCCGCGGGGCGCGCCGGACACCCGCCTCGTCGGCGAGCCGGCGGGCGAAGCCGGGCACGTCGGGGCCGAGGAGCTCGGCGGGCCCGATCCCGTCCTCCGCGGCGGCGGCGAGATCCGCCCTGAGGTCGGCGGCGAGGCTGGCACGGTCGGTGCCGCTCACACCCTGCGCGCGCCAGGTTCGGTCGGCGGTCGCGATGGCGTCGTCGATGGTGTCCACGGCGTCAGCTCCTCGGCGGGTCGGTGCCGGCGTCCCCGGACGCCCGGCTGGTGTCCTGGTCGGTCAGGGTGGCGTCGACGATGTCCGCGAACCGCCTCCACTGCCGGCGCCACGCGTCCAGGCGCGCGGTGCCGGCGTCGGTCAGGGCGTACACCTTGCGGGGTGGCCCACTCGGGCTCGGCTGCAGCTCGTCGGCGACCAGCCCGAGGCGGCGCATCCGGGTGAGCAGCGGGTAGACCGTGCCGTAGCCGACCGCCTCGAACCCGGCGGCCTCGACCCGGCGGACCAGGTCGTAGCCGTGCGCAGGCTCCTTCGCCAGCAGCGCGAGCAGGCACATGTCGAGCGCGCCGCGGAGCAGCTGGGTCTGCCGGTCACCGTCCTCGGCCACTATCATGCGTCACATAATAGCTCCGGTACTAGGTGTCGCCAAGTAGCGTTCACTTGGAGTTGCGGGTGTACCGCGGCGGCGGGTCGAAAATTGTGTCGGACCCAACCGGTAACATCCTGAGCGTCCAGAAAATCTAGGCAAAGGTGCGCGGCAGACATGCTCGACATCGAGTTGATTCGCAAGGACCGGGCCTCCGTCGAGGCCGCACTGTCCAAGAGGCTCGATCCGTCTGAGGTGTCCCGCTCGCTGAGTGCCATCGCCGAGCTGGACAAGCAGCGCCGCGAGCTCATCGGCGACATCGACGCCGAGCGGGCCCGCCGCAAGGAGGAGGCCCGCGCCTTCGGCGCCGCGAAGGCGGCCGGCCAGGCGGTCGAGCCGACCACCCGCGACGCGAAGGCCGCGCTGCAGGAGCTCGAGGAGCGCCTCGCCGCGGTGCAGGAGCAGCTCACCACCGCGATGAGCGAGCTGCCCAACCTGCCGGCCGAGGACGTCGTGGCCGGCGGCAAGGAGGCGAATGTCGTCGTCAAGGTCTTCGGCGAGGCGCCGAAGATCGACAACGTCCGCGATCACGTCACGCTCGCCAACGAGCTGGGCCTCGTCGACTTCGAGCGCGGCGTGAAGCTCGGCGGCTCCGGCTTCTGGATCTACACGGGCTGGGGCGCCCGCCTCGAGTGGGCCCTGGTCAACTGGTTCATCGACCGCCACTTCAGCGCGGGCTACCAGTTCATGCTGCCGCCGCACCTGCTGCTGGACTCGGCGGGCTATGCCGCGGGGCAGTTCCCGAAGTTCTACGACGACGTGTTCCACATCTCCACCGACGACGACGAGCGCGGCCGCTTCCTGCTGCCGACGTCGGAGACCGCGATCCTCGGCGCTTACCAGAACGAGATCTTCGATACCGCCGACCTGCCGCACAAGGCGTATGCGTACACGCCCTGCTACCGCAGCGAGAAGGCCGGCTCGCACTCCGACGAGCGCGGCACGGTCCGCGGCCACCAGTTCAACAAGGTCGAGATCTTCCAGTTCACCACTCCCGAGGACGGCGAGAAGACCCTCGAGGAGATGGTCGACTACGCGGAGGACCTGGTCAGCTCCCTCGGCCTGCACTTCCGGCGCTCGCTGCTCGCCGCCGGCGACTCCAGCGCCTCGATGCGCAAGACCATCGACATCGAGGTCTGGATGCCGAGCACCGGCAAGTACAAGGAGGTCTCCTCGGTCTCCTGGGCCGGCGACTACCAGGCCCGCCGCGCCGGCATCCGCTACCGCGTCCCGGGCTCGAAGAACAACCGCTTCGTCCACACCCTGAACGGCTCCGCCCTGGCCACCAGCCGCATCTTCCCGGCGATCCTCGAGCAGTTCCAGCAGCCTGACGGCTCGGTCCTCGTCCCCGAGGTCCTCCGCGACAAGGTCGGCACCGACCGCATCGTCAAGCCGACCAAGCGCCGCTGACGCTCCGGAGGCCTTCCGCTTCCCGGGCAGGTCCGGCCGGCACCGACCCGCCGGACCTGCCCGACTACACCCCGCCGCCCGGCGCCTTGCCCATCAACGACCTCCGGGCCAAGGCTCCTGGCCGGGCCGGCGCTCCTGACCCGGCCGAAGTTTCTGGGGGTTGACCCGGAGTTCTGACCCCGCCGGGTTACTGGCCTGCGGGCGCTCCTGGCCGCCTGTCGGCGCGCGTCGCAGAATCGTCCAAGCTGGTCCAGATGCTGAACGGGCCTCGCGCCGGGCTACTTGTCCCCGCGCCGCAGCGCCACACTTCTCCACACCGCCGAGTCGCACTCCCGCGGCGCCGGGCGTCCATCCTGCCGACACCCCGCCAGTCTTCCCTCGTCGCCAGGTTCCTCATCCCGCGCTGCCGCGCCGCTCACCCACGCCGCCGGGTCACCCTTCCCCCGGGCGACGAGACCTCCTCCCTGCGACGCCGCACCCTTCTTCCGTCATCTCTTCGCTCATCGCCAGGCCGCTCAGCCCGCGCCGCCGCGCCACTCGGACCCACCACCGCCGAGTCACCTTCCTCGGCGACGAGCTTCGATCCTGCAACGCCGCGCCGCTCGAAGTCACAGCAGTGGACAAGCAGCCCGCCCGCGTGCGCCTGACGACCCAGCTTGGCTAGGCGCACCACTCACCGGCCACCATCCCTACGGCCTCGCCATCGGCACCTGGTCAGGTCCCTGGCGCGCCCTCCCTCGCACTGCGCAGCTCACCCGGCCCGCAAACGTCTCCCCAGGCCGTCGACGACCCTTCCTGAGCTGTCGGGCCGCATCCCCACGCGGGCGAGTCGCCCGCCTGCGGCAGCGGGCCGGCCTTCCTGCAGCGCCGCGACGCTCGGCATCGCGGCAGTGGACAAGCGACCCGCCCGACGCCGACGACCCCGGCTCGGCAAGGCGCACGGCTCCCTGCTCACCATCCACACGACCGCCTCGTCAGGACGCGGCCGCAGCGCACTGGGCGGCGGAGCGCCTCCCGCCCCAGTACAGGAGCGCTCCCCTCGGCGGGGTGCTGGGCGTACCGGGGCGGAAGTGGCGTCCGCGGTTACAGGAGTTCGCGGAGGGCTTCGATGAGCAGCCAGACGCCGAAGAGGACGAACAGGGCGGCGGCGCCGTACTTGATGGTGCGTTCCGGGAGGTGCTTGCCGAGGAGGCGGCCGGCGAGGATGGCGAGGGCGTCGGCGGCGACCATGCCGACGGTGGAGCCCAGCCAGGTGCCGAACCAGCCGTGCTGGGTGGCCAGGGTGATGGTGGCGAGCATGGTCTTGTCGCCGAGCTCGGCCAGGAAGAACGCGACGCCGACGGTGAAGATGGCGGAGCGGGTGGTGGGCTGGTTGACCTTGTCGCGCTCGTCGTCGGTGAGGGAGTCGCCGCGCAGCGTCCAGGCGCCGAACGCGAAGAAGGCGAGCGCCGCCACCAGGGAGATCCAGGCGGTCGGGAGGGCAGCGCCCAGGCCGTACCCGACGGCGACGGAAACCAGGTGGACCAGGGCCGTGGCGACGGTGATGCCGATCAGGACCGGAACGGTCTTGAACCTGGTGGCGAACGTCAGCGCCATCAGCTGCGACTTGTCGCCCAGCTCGGCGACGAAGATGACGCCGAAGCTGATGGCCAGGGCAGCGAGGAAACCGCTCATGTGGTTGCAGATACCTTCCCGGAGATGGCCGGGAGGAGGGCACGGACGACCTCGACCCGGCTTGTTCAGCCTGAGTCGAAGGTCTCGTCCGCCCTGTGCGGCACCGGACGGGTCCGGACGCCATGAGCACTGGGCCGCGTGGCCGGGGACGCGAGCGCCCCAGTATGTCGACCACGCAGTTGGAGGACTACTCCCCTTCGCGCCTCACCAGGGTAACCGACGGAGACGTCAGCGCGCGCAGCGTCCGCACGTGCCGAAGATCTCAAGCGTGTGGCTCACGTCGGTGAAGCCGTGCTCCTCGCCGATGCGGTCCGCCCAGCGCTCGACGGCGGGTCCGAGGACCTCGACGGTACGCCCACAGCCGCGGCACACGAGGTGATGGTGGTGGCGGTCGCTGCAGCGCCGGTACCGAGTGTCGCTGCCCGGGACCTGCATGACGTCGATCTCGTTGGTCTCGGCGAGCAGCTGCAGGGTCCGGTAGACGGTGGTGAGGCCGACGTTGGCGCCGCGTTCACGGAGCATGACGTGCAGCTCCTGGGCGCTGTGGAACCCGTCGACGTTGCTGAGCAGCGTCATCACGGCGTCACGCTGGCGGGTGTTGCGCCGGGCAGGGTGCTGCTCCACGTCGTTCACCCGAAAAAGCTTAGCGTGACCTCACCAAAGCGCTGCAACGGAGCCGAGAGCGAGCTGGAGCGGCGGCGAAAATTGTCGTACCTGCGCGGTACCGTGCCGTCGTGGAGATTCGCCTTGAGGTCGACGACGAGGAGTCGTTGCGTCAGCTGTACCAGTGGCTGCGCGACGACGAGATCATTCGCACGGTCCGGGTGAGCCTGACGCCGACGGCGCCCCGGCCCGGGGAGATGGGCGGCGCGTTCGAGGTCGTCAACGCCCTGGTGAGCAACGGGATCGCGCTCGGCGGGCTGCTGATGGCGGTGGTGGCGTGGCGCGGGACCCGGCCCCGGCCGCCACGGGTGCGGATCCGGCACGGCGACGTGGTCGTCGAGCTGGACGGCTCCTCCTCCCCCGAGGACATCCGGCGGATCGTCGAGACGCTCGACCCGCCGGCCGCGCCCGGGCAGGACCCGGCGTAGGCGATGCGCGCGTCGCGGCTCATCTCGCTCGTGCTGCTGCTCCAGGCCGGCGGCACGGTGACGGCGGCTGAGCTGGCCGAGGCCCTGGAGGTCTCCGAGCGCACCATCTACCGCGACATGCTCGCCCTGTCCGCGGCCGGCGTTCCCGTGTATTCGGAACAGGGCCGCACCGGCGGCTACCGGCTCCTCGACGGGTATCGCACGAAGCTCACCGGTCTCAGCCGCGCCGAGGCGGAAGCGCTGTTCCTGTCGGGGCTGCCCGGCCCGGCCCGCGACATGGGGCTCGGCGACGTGCTCGCCGTGGCCGAGCTGAAGGTGGCCGCGGCGCTGCCCGCCCCGATCCGCGACGCGTCGAGCCGCGCCCGGCAGCGGTTCCACCTGGACGTGCCCGGTTGGTTCGAGGACCCGGCCCAGCCACCGCCCTGGCTGGCCGACCTGGCCCGCGCCGTCTGGGACGACCGGGTCGTCCAGCTGCGGTATGAGCGCCGCGCCGGCCGACCCGACCCGGGCGGCCGACCCGACGCCGGCGGGCGCACCGACGCGGGCGGGCGCACAAACGCGGGCGGGCGCGCCGACGACCGCACGGTGGCCGGGCGGCGGGAGGTGGTCGCGCGGACCGTGGAGCCGTATGGGCTCGTGCTCAAGAACGGAGGGTGGTATCTCGTCGGGCGCGTGGCCGGCGACCTGCGGGTGTACCGGGTGGACAAGATCGCCGACCTGACCGTCGACGAGGCCGGGTTCACGCGGGACGTGGAGTTCGACCTGGGCGCGTTCTGGGCGGAGCGCGCCGACGAGTTCGTGCGGCGGGTCCTCGCCGAGCGGGTCACGATCAGGCTCACGCCGCCCGGGCTGCGGACGCTGCGGCACGCGGTGGAGGCCCTCGCGGTGCGGGAGGCCCACCACCACCCGCCCGACGAGCAGGGCCGGGTGGTGGTGGACCTGCCCGTGGAGTCGATCGCCGTGGCGTACACACAGTTACTGCGGCTCGGGCCCGACGTCGAGGTGCTCGAGCCCGAGCCGTTACGCGCCCTCATGCGAGGCGCCGCGGACAGGATGGCGGCCCTCTACCGGTCGCCGGAGCAGCCGAGCGCCGTCGCGCCTGGCGAGCCCGCTGGTGACGTCGCGGGTGCAGGCGACGGGGCGTAGGGCACCCACGTCTCCGGCGTGCGATGGAGGTCGGACCCGTCGCGCAAGGCCGCGCGCCCGATGCAGGCGAGACAGCCTCTCCGGCAGCGAGCGTGAGGGCAGGCCGGACCTGTCACGCACGGCCGCGCGGAACCCTGCAACGCACCGCCGCGCGGAACCTGCAACGCACGGCCGCGCGGAACAGGCGAGACAGCAGCCCCGCCAGCAGCGAGCGTGCGGGCAGGTCGGAGCCGATACGGACCGCCGTGGCCGCGACGGACGAGATGGCAGCCCTGCACCGGCAGCCGGTCCCGGCAGATCCCGGGCAGCGCCCCGCGGGCAGTCGACCGACGGCGATTCGGCGCGGACCGCATCGGGCGGCGCCGGCCACACGACGGGATCCTGGGCGGCGCTCCACGGCAGCGGCCGGCCACCGCAAACTGCGGACAGTTCCGCGTCGGCGGTTGTCGCGCACCGAGCCCTGGCCAGCAGCCGGTCACCACCGCAAACCGCGGACAGTTCGCCACCGGCGGTTGTCGCGCACCGAGCCCTGGCCAGCAGCCGGTCACCGCCGCAAACCACGGGCAGTTCGCCACCCTCAGTCGTCGCCCACCGAGCGCTGGCCAGCGGCCGGTCACCGCCGCAAACCGCGGACAGTTCGCCACCCGCGGTCGTCGCGCACCGAGCGCTGGCCAGCGGCCGGTCACCGCAGACCCAAGGGAATCAGGCTGCCGTCGCCGGTCGGCGCAAACCCGGGAAGCGGGCCACCACCGCCGGTCACCACGAACCCGGAAGCCGGCCACCGCCGCCCTGCCACCGCGACCTCCAGGACAGCGGGCGGCTGGCTGGTGTTGTGGGGCGGGGTGCTACCGGTAGCCGGTGGCGTCGGCGGGTTTGCCTGGTTCGTGGACCTCGCGGAAGTAGCGCCACCAGTCGGGGCGGCTGCCGTCGAGGTCGGTGAAGCCGTACACCTGCGACAGCTGGCCGCTGGACAGGGACTGGCCGGTCCAGCGGGCGACGTCAGGGTCGGCGGCGAGGGCGGCGACGGCGCGGCCGACGTACGCCGGGGACTCCGAGATGACGAAGTGCGGTTCCTTGGCCGTCGCGTCGAGCCAGTTGGACTCGGTGACGCCGAAGTGGTCGAGCATCTGCTCCGAGCGCAGCCAGCCGGGGGTGAGGGAGACCGCGGTCGCGCCGTGTGGGCGTAGTTCGTGGGCCTGGGCGAACGCGAGCCGCAGGACGGACATCTTCGCCAGGTCGTAGAAGAACGAGACGCGGTAGTTGTCCAGGTTGTACGCGAGGGTGCCGTCCGTCATCTCGACGACCAGGCCGCCGGGGTTGCGGATGAGGAGGGGCAGGGCGTGGTAGCTGGTGATGATGTGCGTGTCGATCGCGAGGCGCAGGATGTGCAGGCCGGTGTCGAGCGAGTCCTCCCACAGCGGCTTGTCCCAGGTGAACAGCTTCTCGGCGCCCCAGATGTCGTTGACGAGCACGTCGAGCCGGCCCTGCTCGGCGTCGATGCGGGCGACCAGCGCGCGCACCTGGTCCGGCACCAGGTGGTCGACCTGCACGGCGATCCCGGTGCCGCCGGCGGCGGTCACCAGCTCGGCGGTCTCCTCGATGGTCTCGGGCCGGTCGATCTCGGAGGGTTGCTGCCGGGTGGTGCGTCCCGTCGCGTACACCGTGGCGCCCGCCGCGCCGAGCTGCACCGCGATCTGCCTGCCCGCGCCCCTCGTCGCGCCGGCGACCAGGGCGACCTTGCCTTTCAGTGGTTGTTCCATGCAGTCGACGGTGCCAGAAAAACCTGACAACCCGTGTCCGACTTCCGAGAAGGCCGATTCAGAGAAGGCTGACCTCAGGGAAGGCTCTTGCCGGCGGTACGCGGGCGGGGGACGCCCTCGACGGAGACGCAGATGCCGTACACCTTGGCGTGGCCGGTCCAGCCGTTGACCCGGCCGCGGTTGTTGCTGATCTGCACCCGGCCGCCGGCGGCGTCGACGGCGGACACGAGGTGCAGGTACACCGTGCCGGCCACCTTCGCCAGGACGATGTCGCCGACCTCGACCAGCGCCGGATCGACCGGGCTGACCGTCACCAGCTGGCGGCTGCGCACCAGCGGCACCATCGACGACCCGCTGGGCCGGAACTGCACCGTCGCGCCGCCGGCGACCCGGGCGGCGACCATGTCGAGAGCACCCATCGTGCCCACGAGCATGCTCCCGCACGCGCGGCGGTGTCGAGCGAGAATGGCGGCTGTGAGCGTTGAGATCTCCGGTCCCGCTGTTCCTGCTGTACTGGCGGCGCCCCTGGCCGTCGCCGGATGCGCGACCGCGGCCGTGACGATGTGCCTGGAGGCGGCCGCGGACCTCGCCGAGGCGCGCACCGGCCGCCGCCCCGCCGTCTCCCTCGACACCGGGCACGTCGCCGCGGCCGTCCGCGCCGAGGCGCTGCTGCGGGACCCGGCGGGGCGCGGCATCGACGGGTTCGCGCCGCTGTCGCGCCTGTGGCCCGCCGCCGACGGCTGGGTCCGCACCCACGCCAACTACCCGTGGCACCGCGCCGCGCTCCTCGCCGCCCTCGAAGCGGAAAGCGCGGATGTGGAGAGCGTGGATGTGGAGAGCGTGGCCGCGACGATCGCCGGAATGCCCGCCTTGATGGTGGAGCGTCTGGTGTACGAGGCGGGCGGCCTCGCCGTCGCCGCCCGGAAACCCGGCGACCTGCCAGCACCGGACGGCCCGCTGGTGCGTGCCACACCCCTCGGCACCGCGACCGGGCGGGCAGAGGGCACCGGTGCGCGGGCGCCGCTGCCGGCCGCCGGGATCCGGGTCCTCGACCTGACCCGGGTCATCGCCGGTCCGGTCGGCACGCGGATGCTCGCCGCGCTCGGCGCCGACGTCCTGCGGGTCGACCACCCCGCACGGCCCGAGCTGCCCGGGCTCGCGGTCGACGGGGTCCTCGGCAAGGCCAGCGCGCTGCTGGACGCCGGCGAGGACCCGGCGGCGCTGCACAGGCTGCTGGACGGCGCCGACGTGCTCGTCACCGGGTACCGGCCGGGCGCCCTCCGCCGGCTCGGTCTGGACGCCGACCAGATCGCCGAGCGGCACCCCGGCACGGTCGTGGTGACGCTGTCCGCGTGGGGCACCGGCGGGCCGTGGGGCGCGCGGCGCGGCTTCGACAGCCTGGTCCAGGTCGCGACCGGGATCGGCTGGCTGACCAGGGACGCGTCCGGCCGGCCCGGGGCGCTGCCGTGCCAGCTGCTCGACCACGCGACCGGGTACCTCGTCGCCGCCGGAGCCCTGGCCGCCCTCGCCGAGCGGGCGCGCACCGGGGTCGCCGCGCACGTCGAGGTGTCCCTGGCCCGGACCGCCGCCTGGCTGATCGGTGCGCCGCTCGACGGGACGCCGCCGGTGGAGACGCCGGTCGCGCCGTACCTGGTGCCGCTCGGCAACGGCTGGACCGGCGTCGCCCCGCCCGGCGCGCTGGACGGCGTGCCGCTCAGCTGGCCCCGCCTGCCCCCGTCGTACGGCACCGCACCCGCCGCCTGGCACTGACCGCCCGCCACCCGGGAAAGCCCCACCCGGCGGAAAACACTTGTCGCCACGAGAGCACGCAACGACCGCCACGGGAGGCGCCTGCCGCCACGGAAAGCGCCGAGCCGCACGAGAGCGCCGCAGCGGCCGTCACGGAAAGCACCGACCCGCCACCAGGGACCCGCGAGCCCCCGGCGGGCGTTCCTACAGCGCCGCGGGGTGGAGTGCGGCGGCCTTCGACGCGAGCTCGTCCATCGCCTGCAGCACCGCGGCCGCGGACGAAGGGGTGACGTGGGCCGTGTCCAGGTATGCGGTGAGCCGCAACGCCTCGGCGCCGTCGCTGGTGGCGTCGTCGACGTGCACGAACAGCGGCTCGAACGTCGGCGCCTCCTGCGCGGCCACCCACCGGAACGCCGCCGGCGCGTCGGGGGCGGGGCCGGCGCCGCGGCGGTCGTTGAAGTAGCAGCCGAGCTCGATCGGCGCGCCGCGCTCGCGGCCGACGCGGTCGACCAGGTCGGCCATCTCCGCCTGGTGGAAGTACGCGTACTTGTACGCCGACATCGCCGCCCGGCCCGCGCGGGGCAGCAGGTCCTCGAACGAGCCGCCGCCGACGTCGATGCGGAACAGGCCGGCCTGCGCGAGGGTGCAGACCACGTCGGCGAGGCCGGGCCTGAACCGGTTGCTGGTGATCGGCCGGATCACGACCGGGTCGACGCCGAGGACGCTGTGCAGGGCGGCCGCGTACAGGGTGAGCAGGACCGTCGCGGACTCGACGCCGCTGCGGTCGCTGATCGCCCGCACCGCCGCCGCCAGTGCCGGTGAGGTGAGCTCGCCCTGCCGGTACCGCGGCGAAACCACCTCGGCGGGCGGCGGGAACCTGACCGGGTCGACGTCGCGGACGATCCGCTCCCAGTGGCGCTGGGCGTGCTCGTTGTGCCGGCGGCCGGCCGGTGACGTCTGCCATCCGGCCTGTGCGAGGGGCTGCATCCCGGCGACCGGCGTGGCGGTGCGGGCGGCGACCTCGGTCATCATCGTGACGGCCCCGGCGGCGTCGGTGACGAAGTGGCTCACCAGCAGCACCACGTGGGTGAGCCGGCCGCCCTGCCGGACGACGGCGTACCGCACCGGCCACTCGGCGGCGAAGTCCATCGGCGTGTCCCTGAGCCGCTCGTGCACGGCCGCGGCGACCAGATCCGCGCTGTCCGGTCCCGCGCCGGTCCCACCCGTGTCATTGCCGGCGTCGGTACCGACGTCGTGGACCTCGACCGTGAGCTCGCCCGACGCGTGCACGACCTGCTCGGGCCGGCCGCCGGCGCCGGTGTGCACCCGGGTCCGCATCGGCTGGTAGCGACCCATCAGGTACCGGACCTCGTCGACGACCTCGTCGAGCGTCGTCCCCTCGGGCAGCGGCCGGACCCCGCCGAGCGGCAGCCAGGTGCCCTGCTTGACGATCGCCGACCAGTTCTCCAGTTGGCCCCATGACAGCGGCCCGGTGCCGGCGCCGTCGCCCTCGAACCGCACGACCACCCGTTCCGGCGCAACAACCATCGCCGGCCCTCCTCAGTTTTCAACTTTCGGCGGCAAAGTTTCCACATAGTGCCGCAAGAAGTCCTCATCCACCATTACCCATCGAGTCGATTGACCCCGAGGGGCACTATCAGGGAGAACCCCGGATGTGTCGCCCGAATCCGGAGAGAATCATCAACATCGATTCATAACCGGCGCCGTCCACGGGGAGGCAACGATGAAGAGGCTGGTCGCGCTCGCGGCGGTGGTCCTGCTCACGGCGTGTGGCGGGCCGAAGGACCCGGTGTCGGCACCGTCGGCCGCGGCGCCGGCGAGCGGGGCGCACAGCGGGCACCTCTCCGCGCCGCCCGCCGAGCCGCTCCGGGCCGGGGAACGCTTCCAGAGCCTGTCGATGCCGGCGTCGTACACGCCGAAGGCACCGAACGGCGGCACCGACGAGTACCGGTGCTTCCTGGTCGACCCGAAGCTGACGAGCGAGGCGTACCTGACGGGCAGCCAGTTCCTGCCGCAGAACGCCGACATCGTGCACCACGCGATCTTCTTCCGCATCGCGCCCGGCTCCGCCGACGAGGCCCGCAGGCTCGACGCCGGCACGCCCGGCGACGGCTGGACGTGCTTCGGCGACTCGGGCGTCGAGGGCGGCACGTGGGTCGCGTCCTGGGCACCGGGCGCCAACGAGACGCTCCTCGCGCCCGACCTCGGCTACCAGATGCCGCCCGGCAGCCTCGTCGTCATGCAGATCCACTACAACCTGCTCGCCACCGGCGGCCGGGCCGGCGGCGCGGACCGGTCCAGCATCCGCCTGCGGCTCAACGACACCACCTCGGCGATGACACCGCTGCAGACGTCGCTGCTGCCGGCGCCGATCGAGCTGCCGTGCACGTCGGCCGAGTCGGGCCCGCTGTGCGACCGCGCCGCGGCCGTCGCCGACGTCGGCAAGCGCTTCGGCGAGGAGATCGGCGGCCAGGCCGACCGGCTGCTGCGGCTGTGCGCGAAGGGCGCCCCGCCGGCCGCGGGCCCGACCCAGCACTGCGACCGTCCCGTGCCCAGCAGGTCCACGGTGTACGCGGTGGCGGGCCACATGCACCTGCTGGGCCGCTCCATCAAGATCGAGCTCAACCCCGGCCGGTCCGGCGCGCAGACGCTGCTCGACGTCCCCCGGTACAACTTCGACGACCAGGCGATCCACCCGCTCGCCAAGCCCGTCGTCGTGCAGCCGGGCGACACGCTGCGGGTCACCTGCACCCACGACGCGGCCCTGCGCGGCCAGCTGCCACAGCTGAAGGGCACCGCGCCCCGTTACGTGGTCTGGGGCGACGGCACCAGCGACGAGATGTGCCTCGGCCTCGTCATCATGACTCCCAGCGCCTGACGTCCGGCCACCCCGGTGGGGGTACGGTCACACGCTGCGGGTGACGAGGACGGGGCTCGCGGCGTGGTGGACGATGAGCTGGGTGCGGGGGTTGGGGCGGGGGTTCTCGAACCAGCTGTCCCGGTGCGCGCCCAGGACCAGCAGCAGGGCGGCGTCGGCGGCGCCGGTGAGGGCCTCCACGACCGGCTCGTCGGAGCCGGCGAAGCTGGCGTCGACGTCGCCGTGCAGGCGCAGCCACGGGGTCAGCTCGGCGTGGACGGCGGCGTGCGACCGGGCCCGCCCGGCGTGCAGGGCGACCATCGGGACGTGCCGGGACAGGGCCTCGTCGTAGGCGAACTCGAGCGCGCGCCAGGCCGACGGTGAGCCGTCGACGCCGACCACGACCGGCGCGGTGCCCGGCAGGGCCGTCATCGGGTCGGCGCCGGGGCCGGCCAGGTCCGGGCCGGGCCGGCCACCGACGTGCCGCACGCCGCCGCGGCGCGGGACCGGGCTGACCGGGCTGGGCCCGTACCTCGTCTGGCCGCTCCCGGCCGCGGCGTGACCGGCACCGCTGCCGAAGTGCGGTGACAGCTCCGGCATGCTCAGGAACTGGCTGGGTTCGGGCAGCTCGGGGGTCGGGGGTCCGGCGGCGGACTCGGGGATCCAGCGTTCGCCGCGGTTGACGACGAGGACGGGGCAGTGGGCATACGCGGCGAGCTGGGCGCAGACCGACGAGTTCAGCTGGCCGCCGTCGTGCGTCCTGCCGCCGATCGCCACCAGGCTCGCGGACCGGGACTGCTCCTGCAGGACCCGGCCCGGGCGGCCGCCCACCGTGACCGTCTCCACCGAGATGCCCGGCTGCCAGGCCCGGGCGTCGTCGGCCGCGTCGAGGACGATCCCCTGCCCGTCGGCGTGGCCTTCCCAGCTCATCGCGTGCACGATCCGCAGCGTCCGGCCGTGGCGGGCGGCCTCGTCGGCGGCCCACCGCACCGCGCCGAGACTCGCCATGGACCCGTCGACGCCGGCGACCACTGGTCTGTCCATGCATCCAACGTCCCTCGCCGGACAGGCATCGACCACCCCTCGGGATGAGGAAACCGGCCCGGACGACGGACGGGCACAGGCCGCGCGGGGCTGCCTAGTCCTCGGCCTTCTTGCGGCGGCGCGGGCGGCTGGCGCGCTTGCGGGGCTTCGGGTTGCCGGAGGCGAGCCTGGTGTAGGTCAGCATGTTGGCCAGCCCGATGCCGATCGTCGCGAACAGCACCTGGATGCCCAGCTCCCACCAGCTCCACTCGATCTTCCAGAGCTTCACGAGGGCCTTGTCGTCGACGTTGACGAGCTCGGCGACCAGCGTGCCGAGCAGGGCCGCGCCCACACCGATGAGGAACGTGATGAACAGGCCGATCGACTGGCGGCCCGGCAGGACCAGCCGGCCGAGGACACCGATGAGCAGACCGATCGGGATGGCGCTCAAAAAGTCGTTGATGTGCATGGCACCCGCGCTCTCCTCGCGTTGAAGCAATCGACCGGCACCGTACACGTCCGCGGCAAGATCCGCAGGATTGGGAGCCGCTACCGGCGGCCGCCCATCTGCCACGGGTGGATCTCGACCTCCTCGTAGCCGCCCGGCAGGAAGGACTCGTCGGCCCGCGACGCCTCGACCAGCAGGGCGGTGCCGAGCCAGCCGCCGTCCTCGTGCGAGAACAGCTCGCCGCGGGCCAGGGTGCCGGGCCTCGGCGGCGCGGCGGCGGAGGGGGACGCGCCGCGGGTGGCGTGGCCGATGAGCAGGAAACCGGAGCCCTCGCCGGAGGCGTGCTGCCACATGGTGCCGCCGAGGGTGTCCTCGTACCGCAGCAGCAGGACGGGATCGTAGACGCCGGCCCGGTAGTTGGGCTCGTCGAACGCGAACGCCCGGGCGGCGGCCAGGTCCGGCAGGTCGACGATGTGGATGCTGCCGGTCGCCTCGTTGCGGTCCTCGCTCAGCGTCGGGCCGCGGGCGGTGAGCTCCTTGACGTAGCCGTCCATGTACGCCCAGTGCTTCTCGACGAGCTCCTCGCGCAGGGGCCCGGTGCCGGGGACATCGATGCCCCATACGAAGTGCAGCATGGTGCCGCAGTCTTCCATGCCTGTTAACCAGGCAGATGCGCGGCCAGCACCGTGGCGCCTTCCGGGTCTGTATCGGTGGTCAGCCGGCCGCCGTGCCGGGCGACGATGGCGCGGCACAGCATCAGCGCGGTCGAGTCGTGCCGGACGCCGTCGCCGGTCAGCGGGGACGACGTGAAGAGCCGGTCGCCGCCGCGGCCGCCGATGGGCACGGTGACCCGCCAGCCGCCGCCGGTGGCCGTGACGCCGACGGTGAGCAGCGCGCCCGGCTCGGCCGCGGCGAGCCCGATCCCGATCATGGCGTCGACCAGCCGGCGCAGCAGCACCCGCTCGCCCTGCACGGTGGCGTCGGGGTCGGCGTGGGCGGTCAGGTGCACGGCGGCGGCCTTCGCGGCACCGGTCCAGCCGGGCAGCGCCTCGGCGACGACCCCCTCCAGCTGCACTTTTTCGCCGGTACCGGTGGGCGCGGCGTTCTCGATGCGGGCCAGCTCCGTCACGTTGTCGATGAGGCCCAGCAGCCGCTGCGCGTTGCGGG
Organism: Dactylosporangium sp. NPDC049742; assembly: GCF_040674675.1. Taxonomy (NCBI): domain Bacteria; kingdom Bacillati; phylum Actinomycetota; class Actinomycetes; order Micromonosporales; family Micromonosporaceae; genus Dactylosporangium; species Dactylosporangium sp. NPDC049742. The sequence goes on from NZ_JBFANF010000024.1 coordinate 147,559, forward strand.
CGACCGCCGCGACCGGCGCGGCGAGCGGGTCCGGCTCGGTCACCTCCTCGCCCAGCAGCTCCGACATCGCGGCGATCGACGTGACGGGGGTGCGCAGCTCGTGCGACACGGCCGCGGTGAACTCGGCCTTCATCGCGACCAGCTCGGCGAGGGCCCGGTTCTGCCGGCGGAGCCTGGCCCGGTCGGCTATGCGGTGCGACACGTCCCGCAGCACCAGGCAGCGCCCCTCGTGCGGGGTGCCGGGCAGCAGCGGGCCGCTCCAGCTCCACTCGACGACCAGCCCGGGCCGCGGCGACCAGCGGCCGCTGTCCTCGGCCGCCATCGCCGCGACGGTGTCGCCGACCTTCTTCCCGGTCGCCTGCTCGCCGAGGAGGTCGCGGGTCGCCTGATTGGCCGCCACGACGGTGCCGTCGGCGCTGGTGACGAGCAGCCCGGTGCCGAGCTGGTCCAGCGCCGCCGCCAGCAGCTCCGGATCGACCGTCATCCTCTTGACCCGCTTTTCGTCGCTTTGCCCCCGTTAGCGAGTTTAAGTGACAGCCACCCGACCGCGCGTGGCGATTGACACCCGCCGACGGGCGCCCATACGGTTCGAGCCACCATGACGCACCTCGGCGGATCGTCCAAGCTGCTCAGAGCCATGAACGACGCGGCGGCCCTGAGTCACGTCCTCGAACGCGGCCCGCTCACGCGCGGAGACCTGCGTGAGCTCACCGGCCTGTCCAAGCCCACGATCTCCGAGGCGCTGCGCCGGCTCACCGAGGCGAAGCTCGTCACGGTCGTCGGCTACGTCAGCGCCGGCCCCGGCCCCAACGCCGAGGTGTACGCGGTGAACCCCGACGCGGCGTACTCCGTCGCGCTGTCCGTGCGCGACCGGACCTTCGGCGAGTCGTCCGACTCGTCGCTGCCGGCCGTCACGGCCGCGGTCACCGACCTCGCGGGCGCCGTCCGTGGCCGGCTCGACCTGGCCGTGGACTTCACCCGTACCGACCCCGTCTCCGCCGTCGTGGACGCCGTCCAGGACGTGTGCAAGGAGGCCCGGATCGCGCCGGACCCCGTCGCGCAGGTGCAGATCGCGGTCGCCGGGTCGTTCGACCCGCGCACCGACGTCCTGCACCACGTGGAGGTCCCCGGCTGGAGTCGCCCCGGGCTCATCGACGACCTGCGCCGCCGCCTCGGCGTCCCCGTCGGCGTCGACAACGACGTCAACCTGGCCGCCGTCGCCGAACGCGCCCACGGCGCCGGCCGCGACGCGGAGAGCTTCGCCCTGCTGTGGCTCGGCGAGGCGGGCCTCGGCCTCGCCATCGACCTCGGCGGCACCCTGCTGCGCGGCGCCCGCGGCGGCGCCGGCGAGATCGGCTACATGCCGATGATGCTGCCCGGCGTCACCGGCGGCCGCGGCTTCACCGGCCGCGTCGACTTCCAGGACCTCGTCGGCGGCGGCGCCGTGCTCGACCTGGCCGCCGAGTACGGCATCCGGGAGCGCACCGCCGCCGGCACCATGGCCACCGCCGTCGCCCGCGCCGCCAACCGCGACGACGCCGCCCGCAGCTTCGTCACCACCCTCGCCGGCCGGATCGCGATCGGCCTGTCGGCCGTCGTCGCCGTCCTCGACCCGCCGCTCGTCGTCATCGGCGGCGAGGTCGGCCAGGCGGGCGGCCCCGTCCTGAGCACCGCGGTCGCGACCGCCCTGGCCGAGGCCGCGCCGCTGGAGACGTCGATCGCCACCAGCACCCTCACCGACGACGCCGCCCTCCTCGGCGCCCAGGAAGCCGGCCGCTCCGCCGTCCGCGACTCGATCCTCGCCACCCTCCGCCGCCCCTAAGTCGGATTCGCCAGCGCCCAATTCCATGATCCGGAAGACTTTTTGCTGCCAGAGCGACACAAAGTCTTCCGGATCATGAGAAACCACCGCGACCTAGCGCCGCTCGCTTCCAATGCCGGACATTCCGGGTTTGAGATGAAGAACGTGCAGCACTGAGCTGCCATACCCGCCCGCCCCATGATCCGGTAAAGGTTGCGCACCCCTGGGTGCACAAGGTCTTCCGGATCATGGAGCAGCCCGGCCAGCGCGGTGGGGGGAGTTACGGCGTCAGCTGGCGCTGGTTTCGCGGGCGGACTGGAAGACGTCGGCGGCGGCCAGGTCGGTGATGGCGGCGTTCAGCTCGTCGATCTGGGCGTCGGTGTTGGCGGCCGTCACCTGCACGCGGAAGCCCACCTGGTCGCGGGGCACCCCGGGGTACGGGGCGAGGGTCACGAACAGCCCGCGGTCCCACAGCTGCTCCGACACCTCGACCAGGTCGCGGTCCAGGGCGATCGGCAGCTCGATGATGGGCGTGTCGTCGACGTTCGGGGTGAAGACGCCCAGGCCGCGGACGTGCTGCAGGACCCTGGTGGACATGCGGTGCAGGTCGGCGCGGAGCTTGTCGCCGCGGTCGGCGTTGACGTCGAAGCCCGCCAGGACGGTGGCGAGGGACGCGGTCGGGGACGGGCCGGAGTACAGGTACGGGGCGGCCGACGCCTTCAGGCGGTTCTTCAGGACCGTCGGCACCGCGAGGAACGCCAGCAGCGACGAGTACGCCTTGGAGAAGCCGCCGACGAGCACCAGGTCGTCGTAGGACTCGCCGAAGTAGCGCACGATGCTGTTGCCGCCGGCGCCGTAGGGCGACGTCTCGTCGTCGGTGCGGGAGCCGATGACGCCGAAGCCGTGCGCGTCGTCGACGTACAGCACGGCACCGTGGGCGCGGCACAGCGACAGGTACTCGGCGATGCGCGGGATGTTGCCGGTCATGCTGTTGACGCCGTCCATGCAGACCAGGACCGGCCCGGGCAGGTCGGAGGCGAGCAGCGAGGCGAGCTCGTCGATCGTCTTGAACCGTTTCAAGGTTGCGCCGAGACCACGGGCGTGGACGCAGCCGTCCCAGATGGTCTTGTGGGCACGGGCGTCGACGAGCATCGTGCCCTGCTGGACCAGGACCGGGATGACCGACAGGTGGATCTGGGTGATGGTGGGCAGGACCAGGGTGTCCGGGGCGCCCAGCAGGTCCGCGAGGCGCTCCTCGATCTGCGGGTACAGCGCCGGGTTCCCCAGCATCCGGGACCAGCTCGGGTGGGTGCCCCAGCGGCGCAGCTGCGCCTCCACGGCGTCGATGATCTGCGGCTCGAGGTCGAAGCCCAGGTAGTTGCACGACGCCCAGTCGGTGAGCCAGTGGTCCCCGACGCGGATGCGGCGGCCGTCGATCTCGTCGATGACGGCGTCGTAGTAGCGACTGCTGGCGCGCAGGTGGGCGATACCGCTGAACCGGGGGTCGTCGTCGACAGCGGCGGCGAGGTGTTCGAGCACAAATCCTCCGAGGGCCGTGGTGCTTAGGCCGCCGTCTGACTTCCCCGTTGAAGCCCCGACGCTTCCTCCAACAACCATTGACTCGCGTCACCGTAGCTCAACGGCCGCGAGAACAAGTACCCCTGCCCGAGATGGCAACCCATCGTCATGAGGAGATCACGTTCGGCCGACGTCTCGATACCTTCAGCTACAATCTGCAACTGCAGAATCGCTGCGAGCTGCACAATCATGTCGACGACGGCGTGCTGCTCGGCCGAGGACGCGATGGTGTCGATGAAGCTCTTGTCGAGCTTCAGCACGTCCACCGGGAGGCGGCGCAGGTAGGACAGCGACGAGAAGCCGGTGCCGAAGTCGTCGATGGCGATCCGTACGCCGGCCTCGCGCAGCGCGGCGAGCTCGGCGGTGACGTCACCGTCGTCGTGCAGCAGGAGGCTCTCGGTCATCTCCAGCAGCAGGCTCGCCGGCGGCAGACCCATCCGGTCGATCTCGTCCAGCACCCAGCGGGCGAAGCCCTGCTCGCGGCCGCGGAACTGGCGGGCGGAGACGTTGACCGACACGTACACCTCCTCGCCGGGGTGCAGCAGGCGCCACTGCGCGGCGGCCTCGACGGCGTTGCGCAGCACCCACGCGCCGAGGGGCACGATGAGGCCGCTCTCCTCCGCGACGGAGATGAACTCGGCCGGCGACACCATGCCGCGGGTCGGGTGGTTCCAGCGGACGAGCGCCTCGAAGCCGTGCGTACGGCCGTCGCTGATCGCCACGATCGGCTGGAAGTGCAGCAGGAACGCGCCGTCGGCGATCGCCCGGTCCAGGTCGGCGCGCAGCTTGTGCCGCTCCACGACGGCGCTGTGCAGCGACGACTCGTAGCGCCGCCAGCGGTCCTTGCCGGCGTCCTTCGCGACGTAGACGGCGAGGTCGGCGTGGCGCAGCAGGTCCTGCGCGTCGGCCGCCTCCGCGGTCGTGGACACGCCGATGCTGGCGGACGCGGTGACCTCGCCGTGCGGCAGCTCGAACGGCGCGGCGAAGCTGGCGAGGACCTTCTCCGCGACGCGTTCGACGTCGGCGGCGCTGCCGGCCCGGCGGACCAGGGCCGCGAACTCGTCGCCGCCGAGCCGGGCTACGGTGCCGGCCGCGCCGTAGGAGCCGTCGACGGCCCGCAGCGCCTCGGTGAGCCGGTTGCCGACCGCGACGAGCAGCGCGTCGCCGGCGCCGTGGCCGAGGGTGTCGTTGACCACCTTGAAGTCGTCGAGCTCCATGATGAGCACGCCGACGGTCGCGCCGCTCTCCGCGCCGGAGCTGACCGCCTCCTGCACGCGGGCGAGGAACACCTCCCGGTTCGGCAGGCCGGTCAGCGCGTCGAAGGTGGCTCGCTGGTACAGCTCCGCCTGCAGCCGGCTGCGTTCGGTGACGTCGCGGAGGGTGACGACGACGCCGCCGACGGTCGGCTCGCCGCGCAGGTCCCGGAACGTCGCCTCGACCAGCGCGGGCCGCCCGTCGGCGCCGACGACCCGCAGGTCGTCGCCGGGCCGGTCGACGCCCCGCGTGCGCAGCTCGTGCAGCCGCCGGTCGACCTCGACGACGCTCTCCTTCGCGAACGCCATCGGCAGCGGCGTGCCGTCGAGCTCGTCGCTGCCGAACAGGGCGAGGGCGGACGGGCTCGCGTACCGGATCTGGTCGTGGTCGCCGACGATGAGGATGACGTCGGCGGTGTTGAGCACGAGGGTGCGGAAGTACGCCTCGCTGTTGCGCCGGCCGATCTCCTCGCCGAGCGCGATCCGCTCCAGGGCGAGGGCAGCCTGGGTGGCGAGGATCTGCGCGGCCTCCTGCACGCCGACGAGCGTGACCTCGTCGGCGGCGACGTACAGCGCCCGCCCGGACTCGCGGCCCTCCACCGGCGCCAGGGGGCAGCACAGCGTGACCTCGAAGTCGCCGAGCTCCTCGGCGAGCGACGGGGCCAGCTTCCGCGTGTACGGCATCGACACGGCACCGTCGGCCGCGCCGGTCGTGTCGCCCATGGGCGCGAGCACGACCCGGTGCGGCCGGCCGAGCGGCAGCAGCTCGGCGATCGCGGTCCGCACCGTCGCGGTGACGCCCGGCTCGTCGGTCGCCATGAGCAGCGCCGCACCGGCCCGCCGCAGCCGCCGCTCCCGCTGCGCGGCCCGCCGCTGGACGTTGATCGCGCGGCCGAGGCGCAGCAGGACCATCCCGGACAGCAGCGCCGACGAGCCGGCGATGACCGTGGCGTCGCGGACCTCGCCGCCGCGCATCTCGAAGTACAGGACACACGGCGCGATGAACAGGGACAGGCCGAGCATGAGCAGGCGGCCGAAGTGCTCCTCACCGGCGCGGTGGACCTTCGGCTCGGTGAGGTCCCGCATCGACGGGTGCAGCGCCGCGAAGCCCCACAGGACGTAGAACGTGGCCCAGCCGAGGTCCACCGGGCCGCCGGTCTCCCAGACGCCGTTGAGCTGTTTCAGCCCGTACCCGACGTCGGCGCTGAGCAGGCCGATCCCGCCGGCGGCCAGCAGCAGCAACGCGGAGCCGCGCCGCACCGCGGTGATCAGCCGCGCACCGACGGCGAGCACGAGGATGTCGGCGAGCGGGTAGGCGATGGAGATGCTCTTCTCCAGCACCGACAGCGCGGGATCCTCGACGTATGGCCGGATCAGGAAGATGTACGACAGCAGCCCGAGCCCGGCGGTGACGGTGACGGCGTCGTAGAGCCCGTTCGGGTCACGGCTGGCCACACCCATGCGGATCAGCCCCACCATGGCGGCGGCGATCAGCAGGTAGACGGCGAGGTAGAAGCCGTCGGCAACGGACGGGAACCCGCGCTTGTCCAGCACGACCGTGAGGACGTCGGCGATGAGGTCGCCGGTGATGAACGACGCGACGGCGCCCGCGAGCAGGAACCACGGGGCGCGCCGGCGGGGCTTGTGCAGGTGGACGCCGGTCAGGATGGCCGCGACGCTGGTGAGGCCGATCGCCGACCACAGAATCAGGTGCAGCGCGGGCAGCGCGAAGTTGGCCGCCACGAGGACAGCCATGATCCCGCAGTAGCCGGCCAGCACCCTACGCGGCGACACGCATCCCTCCCGACCGTCACGGTGGCGGCCCCGACGCTACCCAGTGACACCCGTAAACGCCCCATCGGCGTGGGGCAGGTCCTATTTAGGCTTTTTGGCGAGGGGAGCCATCGGCCTGCCCTCACCGTAGATTGTTTGCTGCCTAATGAGGAATACCTTGCAAGGACATGCCACCACGTCCTGACCAGCCGCTTTGCGTCAATCGAGCGCTTTGCGAAGTTCGTCGCACACGCACCCGTACACGGTGCGATCACCCCCTCTACGGTCCGCATCCGTTCACGAGTTCATTCACTTCATTCGGCAAAAGGTAACTTTCACGCCATATTCCCCACCGCCCAGCCGCCCCACCGCCACCTCCCAGCACCCCTGCAGCAACTCCCTGCGCTTCCCTGCGCTTCCCGACGCTTCCTGGCACCTCGCGGCGACATGCGGCACGACGGCAAGCAGCACGGTCAAGGCGGGACGAGCGGCACGACGGCACGCAGCACGGTCAGGGCGAGACGAGCGGCACTCCCCCGGCCACCCACGCTCCGAGCAGCGCCGGCGCCGCCAGCCTCGCCGCCAGGGACGCCAGCGACATGACCGTGGCCCATGCCCGCCGCCGATCACACTCAGGCGAGGCAGCGGCATCCATGGACGGCAGGCGCGGCGCGACGGCTGCCGCGCATCGGCAGACGGCGACGCCCTCCCGGCCGACCAGGGGCGTAGCCACCGACCAGGAACGGCAACACGGCAGCGCCAGCCGCGGGCACCCACGCGACCGGTCCAGCCGCGGACACCCCCGCACGACCGGCCCGGCCGCGTCGACGCGCGCTCAGCGGCACCGCGTCCCTCAGTAGCGACCGCAGCCCGACCCGCCCGACGAACCGACGGGCCGGGTCGTGTCCGTGCCGCATCAACCGAACGGCGCGCGGCGCGCTCCTCAGGCGCTCCGTGCCTTCAAGACAGCCTCGGCGACCGGATCGACGCCGTCGACGTAGAGGCAGCACGCGACGCCACCGCGCACCGGCAGACGCGACATTCGCCCTGCAGACCAGGGCGTAGCCGCCGACCGCGAAACAGCACGGCGGCACCGACCGCGGGCACCCACGCGACCAGTCCGGCCACGTCGACTCGTGTGCAGCGGACACAACGGCACCCCGTCCACCAGCAGCGCCCGCAGCCCGACCCGACCCGGCCGAACAGGGCGAAGCCGCCGACCGGAACGACAGCACGGCGACGCCCGCCGAGGCACCCGCGCGACCGGGCCGGCGGCATCGACGCGCGCACAGCAGACACAACGGCACCGCATCCGCCAGTAGCGACCGCAACTCGACCAGCCGACCAGGGCAAAGCCTCTTACCGGGAACGGCAGCACAGACAGCGCCACCACGGGCACCCGCGCGACCGGGTCCGGCCGCGTCGGCACACGCACAGCGGACACAACGGCACCACGTCCGCTAGCAGCGACCGCAGCCCGACCCGCCCGACGAACCGACGGGCCGGGTCGTGTCCGTGCCGCATCAACCGAACGGCGCGCGGCGCGCTCCTCAGGCGCTCCGTGCCTTCAAGACAGCCTCGGCGACCGGATCGACGCCGTCGACGTAGAGGCAGCACGCGACGCCACCGCGCACCGGCAGACGCGACATTCGCCCTGCAGACCAGGGCGTAGCCGCCGACCGCAAAACAGCACGGCGGCACCGACCGCGGGCACCCACGCGACCAGTCCGGCCACGTCGACTCGTGTGCAGCGGACACAGCGGCACCGCGTCCACCAGCAGCGCCCGCAGCCCGACCCGCCCCGGCCGACCAGGGCGCAGCCACCGACCAGCAGCACGGCGACGCCAGCCGCGGGCACCCTCGCGCGACCGGCCCGACTGCAAGCACACGCGACCAGTCCGGCCACGTCGACTCGTGTGCAGCGGACACAGCGGCACCGCGTCCACCAGCAGCGCCCGCAGCCCGACCCGCCCCGGCCGACCGGGGCGTAGCCGCCGACCGGAACGACAGCACGGCGACGCCCGCCGGGGTCCCGCGCGACCGGGCCGGCCGCGTCGACGCGCGTCCAGCAGACACAACGGCACCGCGTCCGTCAGCAGCGGCCGCAACCCGACCCGCCGACCAAGGCTCAACCGCCGACCGGGAACAGCAGCACCGCAGCGCTGGACGCAGGCACCCGCGCAACCGGGCCGGCCGCCTCAACGCGGGTCCGGCGGGCACAGCGGGACCGCGTCGGCCGGCAGTGCTCGCGGCACCACCCGCCCAGGCGAACCGGTGGGGCGTGTCGTGCCCCGGCCGTGTCAACCGAGCGGCGTGGGTCTCAGGTGGTTAAGGATTTCAGGAAGGCGTCGGCGATCGGGGCGGTGACGTCCTGGCCGGCGCCTTCGACGTAGACGCAGTACGCGACGCCGCCGCGGACGCCGACGGACATGGTCGGGACGGTCAGTGTGCCTGTGACCGGTGGGCCGTCGGTGGCGGGTGGGCCGGGGGAAGGTTCGGTGAGCAGGACCGGCTGGCGCCACTGGCCCCGGGAGGCTGCGGCGGCGGCGCCCGCGTAGACGAGGGGTGAGCCGACGACGCCGGCCGCGGTGGTCTTGCCGGTGTACATGTCGGCGCCGAGCTTCCACGAAGCGCCGAAACCGGCCGCGGCGGCGTCGATGCCGAGCGGTGGGCTGGGCAGCTCGGCCTGGAAGGCGAGGTTGTAGCCGGCGGCGTCGGGGCCGTTGGCGGCGGCGAGCACGGCGCCGTCGGCGATCCGGATCGCGACCAGCGCGGAACGCTTCGTGGTCGCCGCCAGGGCTGCCTCCGCTGCCTGCTGCGTCTTCACCTCGATCGTCGTGCGCACCCGGGCCCCGTCGACGGCGGACGCGGTGTACAGGACCTTGTCGGCCGCCTTCGCCCCCTGTGGGTCGGCGGCCACGATCTCGACCCGGGGTGTGCCGCGCAGGGCGGTGTCGTAGCGGCGCTGCAGCCCCGTGAGCCCGGTGATGTCGCCGGCCTTCAGCACGCCGCCGCCGGCGTCGATCAGCTCCTTCGTCGCCGGGCCGGAGGTGCCCAGCAGCGCCCGCCCGAACGTGCGGGTCAGCGGCAGGGACAGGGTGCCGGTCCGGGTGGCGATCCCGTCGGTGGCGGCGAGGTCCCGCTCGATCTCGGCGTAGTCGGTCTGGCGCAGCGTGACGAGGTCGACGAACGCGTCGGGCTTCGCGGCCGCGAGCCGCCCCGGCAGCGCCGAGGTGTCGACGTCGACCCGCACGGACCGGAACACCAGGTCGAGCCGCTGGACGAGGGCGTTGACGTCGCGGACCAGCCGCGGCTCGACCCCGATGTGCACGACGGGGATCTCCGACACGATCGGCGTGCCGTCGGCGGCGAGGACGACCCCGCGGTTCGCCGGGGTGGAGCGCAGCGTCAGCCGCCGGCCGTCGGGCAGGTCGGGGTGCACGACGGCCGGGCCGAGGTAGACCGCCCACCGGTTGTCGATCCTGCGGGCGTCGACGGTCGTCTCGTACGCCCAGTGCCGGCCGTCGGGCAGCGTCCAGTCGACGCCGAGCTTGGTGCTGGCGTCGTTCTTGCGCACAGTCGCCGCGCCGCTCCTCGTCAGCGCGGGCCGGCGGGCCGCCAGGTCGCCCTCGGTGCCCGCCAGCAGCTGCTTGGCGGCGTCGGCGGCCAGGGGCTGCCCGGCGGGCGTGCGCAGCTCGACGCCCGTGAGGTCGGCCCGCTGCCACCCGGCGACGAACGCGGCGAACGGATCCTCGGCCGGCTTGTCACCCGTACAACCGGCCGAGGCAGCCAGGAGCACCGCCACCAGCACCAGCCTCACGTGTCGCAGCATGCGCGCCTTCCCCCGTGTCGTCGTCCGCCTCCCTGTAACTTCATCGGCCGGGCCCGAGGTTGGAGTTCTGCGGTGTGGTACCCGTCACACCATCACGCCGTCAGGCGCGACACCGAGCGCATCTTGTTCATCGCGTCGAGGGCGGCCACCTTGTACGACTCGGCGAGCGTCGGGTAGTTGAAGACGGCGTCGACGAGGTAGTCGACGGTGCCGCCGCAGCCCATGACGGTCTGGCCGATGTGGACGAGCTCGGTGGCCCCGGTGCCGAAGACGTGCACGCCGAGGATGCTGCGGTCCTCTGGCGAGACGATGAGCTTCAGCATGCCGTACGAGTCGCCGATGATCTGCCCGCGCGCCAGCTCGCGGTAGCGGGAGATGCCGACCTCGAACGGGATGTTGTTGTCGGTGAGGTCGTCCTCGGTACGCCCGACGAAACTGATCTCGGGAATCGTGTAGATGCCGATCGGCTGGAGCAGCTGCATGCCGCGCACCGGCTCGTCGCACGCGTGGTGGGCGGCGAGACGGCCCTGCTCCATCGAGGTCGAGGCGAGCGCCGGGAAGCCGATGATGTCGCCGACGGCGTAGATGTGCGGCACCTCGGTGCGGAAGTGCTCGTCGACGGTGATCCGGCCGCGCTTGTCGGCCTCCAGGCCAGCCTTCTCCAGGCCGATCTGGTCGGCGGCGCCCTGCCGGCCCGCGGAGTACATGACGGCGTCGGCGGCGATCCGCTTGCCGCTGGCGAGGACCGCGACGGCGGTGCGGCCGTGCCGCTCGACGGCGGCGACGGACTCGCGGAAGCGGAACGACACCGACAGGTCCCGCAGGTGGTACTTGAGCGCCTCGATGATCTCCAGGTCGCAGAAGTCGAGCATGCGGTCGCGCCGCTCGACCACGGTGACCTTGGTGCCGAGGGCGGCGAACATGGACGCGTACTCGATGCCGATGACTCCGGCGCCGACCACGACCATCGACGCGGGGATCTTGTCGATGTTGAGGATGCCGTCGGAGTCGATGATCGTCGTGTCGTCGAACTCGACGCTGTCCGGGCGGGCCGGCCGGGTGCCCGCGGCGAGAATGATCTTCTCGGCGGACACCAGCGACGAGTGCCCGTGTTCGTCGGAGATCGACAGCGTGTGCGGGTCGACGAAGACGCCGGTGCCCTGCAGCAGCTTCACCCGGTTGCGGGCCAGCTGGCTGCGGATGACCTCGATCTCCCGGCCGATCACGTGCTGCGTGCGCGCGCCCAGGTCGCCGACGGTGATGTCGTCCTTGACGCGGTAGCTCTGCCCGTACATCTCCCGCTGGCTCAGGCCGGTCAGGTAGAGCACCGCCTCGCGCAGGGTCTTGCTCGGGATGGTGCCCGTGTTGATGCAGACACCACCGATCATGTGGCGCCGCTCGACGACGGCGACCCGCCGGTCGAGCTTCGCGGCCGCGATGGCCGCCTTCTGCCCGCCGGGGCCGGAACCGAGCACGAGGACATCGAAGTCGTACATGAACGACAGTGTCCAGTGCGCTGGCAAGCGCCGTCCAGACGATCGGGACTATGGTCGTCCGCGTGAAACGACTTCTTCGCAACCTGGCTACCCGGCTCGGCGCCCGCCCGTCCGCCCCCGCGCCCACGCAGCCGGTGCCCACGCCACCCCGCTCGGCGCCGGCCGGCAGGGCGACGCTGCACAAGCCGGGACCGCCGCCGAAGCACGTCAGCGACAAGCTGCTGCAGTACGCCCCGCAGCTCGACGGCGCCGCCGACCCGGGCGAGGTCGTGTGGACGTGGGTGGAGTACGAGGACGACCCCAACCAGGGCAAGGACCGGCCGGTCCTCGTCGTCGGGCGCAAGGGCACGGAGCTCGTCGGGCTGATGCTGTCCAGCCAGAGCGAGCGCGACGGCCAGCGCAACTGGTTCGCCCTCGGGCCCGGCTCGTGGGACCGCGACCAGCGGCCCAGCTGGGTCCGCCTCGACCGGGTCCTGACCGTCGAGGAGCACGGCATCCGTCGTGAGGGCGCCATCCTCGACCGGGGGCGCTTCGACCAGATCGCCGAGCGGCTGCGCTCCTCGTACGGCTGGGACTGACGCCGCCGCCCGTCAAGGCTGGGGGCGTCGCCCGTCAGGTCTGGGGCTGGGGCTGGAACACCGGCAGCATCTTGGCCAGCTCGTCGCGCATGAGGGCGGCGGCCTCGTCGAAGCTGTCCACCACGGTGGCGGCCTCGTCGGTGCCGTCGCTGCCGACGAAGCGCCACGTGCCGTCGGTCGCCGACGCGAGGGTCGCCCGGGCGGGGGCAATGCCACGGGCGACGTCCTGCACGGTCGAGGTGTTGAACGTGGCGACGGCGGGCCGGTGCCGGTGCAGGAACCGGTCCGCGATCCCCAGCAGCGGCTCGCGCACGTCGACGTCGGCGCCGATCGGGGTGATGTCGTAGCAGCGGTACGCGCGGGCGGCGACCAGGAACCGGGTCATCTCCGCCTCGAACAGCAGCGCCCCGTCGGCGTGGTCCTCCGCGGTCAGGCCGACCTGCACGAACGCGCGCGGCCGGTGCAGCCCGGCGGCAACCGCGGCGACCGCCGGCGCCATCTCCAGCTTCTGCCCGCCGACGGGCGCGGCCAGGTGGCGCAGCAGCAGCGACCCGAGCCCGGCGCTGAGGACCGCGTCGGCCCGGTCGGCGTCGGTCAGGCCCAGCAGCCGGGGCGCCTCGCCCGGCTGGCCACCGCTGGCCAGCAGGAACGACAGTTCGGCGGCGGTCATGCTCAGCTGTTCCGTGGTCCCGTCCATGGCGTCCACTCCCGTCGCGATCGTCCGTCGTCGTGGTGCTCAACGCCGGTCGCGCGATCACGTCACGCGTTCTTGGACGAGCGGTTGTTTTTCGACTTGGTACCGGTCGGCGCCGGCGACAGGCCGCAGAACGCCTCGATCCGGTCCGCACCTCCCGCGGCGGCGGTCAGCGCGTTGAGGTCCTCGGGGTCCATCGGCTTGCGGTGCGGGTCGTCGCGGACCTTCTGCCAGTCGCTGCAGAGCTTCCGCATGTCCTTGCCGGCCGTGGCGGTCGGGGCCGCCGGGCTCGGGGTCACCGCCGGCTCGCTGGACCGCTGCGCGGCGGGCGTGCTCGGTGACACCGTCCGCACGGTCCGGGTCGGCACCGCGGGCGCGGGCGCCGGGTCGTGGTCGGGGACCTGGTCGATCCAGTCGTGCGCGGCACTTTGCAGCGGCCCGGGCAGCCTGCCGGCACCGGCGGCGACCCCGGCCCCGGCGAGCACGCCGACCGTCAGCGCCGCCGCGAGCACCGCGACCCGCCGCCTGGGCGGCCTGGCCCGCCGGTGCGCCACCGGCGCACCGGCG